>NZ_JAJDJV010000015.1:0-78766 GCF_020567625.1 Enterococcus sp. BWT-B8
TGTGAATGGTGAGGTAGTGGATGAGAAATTTATCATTGATGAAATCAATGAAGCCCAAAAAAATGGGGGACAGTACACGGCTGATTTTGATCAGTATGATATCAGCCGGGAAGCGGTCATCCCAAAGAATTGTTATTTGGTTTTAGGAGACAATAGAGAATATGGGTATGACAGTCGGGATTATGGACTGATTGACAAGGAGCAGGTGATAGGGGTTGTTCGCATGCGCTTATTGCCTTTGAATGACTTGACGGCCTTCTGAATTTGGATTTAAATCTGTTAACAATAAAAAATGTGCAAGGAATTTTTTATAGAAATGGAAGTGTCCAGGTTCAGTATGTTGGAACGCCTATTCAAAAGTTGTCATCGCTGGTGAACGGTGTAGTATTACTTGATTTGCCAGAGGAACTCGCTTAAATTGAAAAGAGCAGAACAAACCAAATTTCGCCATCTGAAAATTATTTCCTTTATATGAAGTCTTGGATAAATCATTCAAGAGTCAGTATAAAGGATTTTTTGTTGGAAGAAACGAATAAAGGGGCGTGCAGAAAAAAGAGTGCTCAGCTATTTGAGTTGCACCACATCTTTCTTATCTTCTTCTGTGAAACATTTGCTGTTTCATGCAACACTAGTGTGCCAACTGGCAGATGAGAAATTAGTAGCGAAAAAGCCTAAAAAAATGTCTATAGCAGAATGTGCAGCAATGCCTTTGACGGTACATAGGACTCCTTGTTTGATTGGCTCAGAATCACAGAAGAAGGTCGAGGAAAACAGATTTTGATCATTAATGGATCTGGTGGTGTCGGTTTAATGGCTATTCAGCAGACAAAGACTGCTGGAATGGAAGATATTACGACCGCTTCCAGAGATGAAACACTGGACTGAAAACGGGAGCTGATCATGTGATCAATCATAGACAGTCTCTAACAGAGGAATTAGATTGATTGGGGGCTGATGAGAGTCCATTCATTCTGTATTTATACAATACAGGCAACTATTGGGAAGCGATGTCAAAAATTATTCAGCTGTAGGGGAAAAGCTGCTCAATAGTTGAAACTGATCAATCAGTTGATTTAGGATTGCTGGAAAGCAAAAGTATAACATTCAGCTGGGA
This sequence comes from Enterococcus sp. BWT-B8, assembly GCF_020567625.1. NCBI lineage: Bacteria > Bacillati > Bacillota > Bacilli > Lactobacillales > Enterococcaceae > Enterococcus > Enterococcus sp. BWT-B8. The sequence goes on from NZ_JAJDJV010000015.1 coordinate 1,115, forward strand.
ATTCGTACTTACACGATCCATGTACCAGACAAAAGATCAAATACGACAGTGGAAAATTTTTCAGGAGATTGCTGAGCTGTAAGACAGCTGAAAGTCACCATTACTCAAGAGCTTCACTCAATCAACCCAGAAAATGTAAAAGCAGCTCATAAAATACTCAGCAAGGGAAAAATCGTTTTGACTAGCTGAGAGTAATGATTATCCAGCTTAATTTGATAAATCAAAAGAATAAAAACAGCAAGCTGTTTTCAAACGATGTAGCAACTGATTTTGACAGTTTTGTTGTCTATTTCGAAATCAGTTTACTTGAAAGGGAAGCTGCTGTTTTATTTTATGAATTGAATCTATAAAAATGTATTCAAAAGCAGGAACTATCCAATGCTATTTGTGAGAACAAGGGAAAAATGGTTACATGACCTGCTAATGCTAACCTTTTGACAGACACAACTTAATTTGCCAGACGATAAATTTTTGACGGGCGGCCAATCCCCACCGGTCGTTCACCTATTTCTTCAAAATATTGAAGCATAGCTTTTTTAAAGTTAGAGTGGTCAATCGTTTTATAATCGATTCCCCAAAACTTGGCGAAAACTTTTCTGGCTTCTGTAATAGTGAAATCTTGTCCAAGTACCTGTAAAACCTGCGGCTCGTGTTCCATTTTATTCGCAACCCGATTAAAAGCTTTTAACAGAATTTCGCTATGATCAAATGCCAGCAAATGATGGTCGCTTGCAGTGGGATCATTTAGGTCAAGAGTGATAACAGCTTTTCCATCACTTAAAATTAGTTTGCCATCCTCTCGTTTCATATTGAACCAGCTGACTTCCTTTGCATCGTCCCCTGCGATTAAAGGTTCTTCACCAATAAATGCAAGATAGCTGACTGTGACAACCCAGCCTCTGGGATCACGATTCGGTGTACTGAAGGTGTGCAGCTGTTCAATATTGTGTTTGGAAATAACCACACCTGTTTCTTCCCTTGTTTCTCTAAGTACGCTTTCCCCGGTTGATTCATTAGGAGTCACAAAACCTCCTGGTAACGCCCACGAGTTTCTGTAAGGGTGAGATTTTCGTTTAATTAATAATAGCTTCAGCTGATCTTCCTCTTTGTTATAGCACATCAGGACAATGTCAACAGTTAATGAAGGCTTCTCATATTCAGGATGATCTTGCTGGTGATACCACTTTAAAAACTCAACTTCACTGGCAGTTTGTTCATAATATTGTTTTTCTTCTTTTTTAGAAGTAAAGTGAGACAAAAGCGTTCATCCTTTCCAGTTAAGATAAAAGTAATTTTTACTTTATTGTATCACGAAGAGGAATAAAAACAACTGGTGTGCAAGTTAAACTTTCTATCAAGATGTTTCAGATAAAGCAAGAGAAATATATAAGTTAAATTTTTTTTGTGCTATAGTCTTGATCCCTGCTCTTGATTAATAAGAAAATTTTTGTTAGACTGTATGTGACTTTAAGAAAGGGAAAGGTACTTGACTATGTACAATACATCTACTATTCAATAATTTAATACAAATTATTAAATTCTGTAGTGGATGAGTCTACCTAAAAATAGTGATGACAAGTTATCTTTCATAAAATGAAACTATACGTTTATTTTGCGTAGGGTTAAATGATTGGAATTAATTAGGCAGACTGTCATCTTCTTCAGAATTGAAGGAGGTTTTTTTTGTTATGACAATAAAATTCAAAAATATAAAAATGTACTTTGGTGATAAAGACTTATTTACGATTGACCATCTGACTATTCCGCAGGGCAGCAGAGTAGGAATAATCGGTGATAACGGATCAGGAAAAACAACCCTGTTTTCAATCATAAAAGGGGACTGTCAGCCAAATGAGGGAACGGTGAACTGCAGTGATCGGGTTGCCTCAATTGAACAGCTAATTGATTCGGAGGATACGGCCAGTGGCGGAGAACAGACCAGGAAAAGGATTCAGGAAGCTCTAAAAGGGGTGTCGGGTATTCTTTTGGCTGATGAACCAACGAATCACTTGGATAAAAATGGAATAAACTATTTAGAGAAAAAGCTGAAACGGTATGCAGGGACACTTCTGATCATTTCACATAATCGATCTTTTTTAAATAAAACAGTGAATAAAATTTTGGCAATCGAAAATAGTCAGGTAAAGATATACGAGGGAAACTATGATGACTATCTGAAACAGAAAAAAATTGAAGAAGCAGAGTATCAGCGGTCTTATGAAAATTACCAGCATGAAAAGCAGCAGCTTATGCGTGCAGTAGGTGTTGTCAAAGATAAAAGCCGTCAAACGAGAAAAACACCAAAACGAATGGGTAATTCTGAGGCGAGGCTGCATAAGATGGGGGATCAGCGTGCGAAGAAGAATCTTGATAATCGAGCGAAGATCATGGAAACACGGTTATCGAAGTTGAATAAAGTGGAAAAGCCAGTTGAAAAGAAGAAGCTGGTCATTCCTTTTTCTTCTGCCCAACCACTTCATGCCAATTATTTATTGGCAGCAGATCATTACAATCTGGTAATCGGTCAGAAAGAATTGTTGAAGAACAGCTCTTTTAAATTGGAAACCGGCTCAAAAACTGCGTTACTTGGTGTCAATGGTTCAGGGAAAACAACACTTATGAAAGAAATTTTGCATAGAGGACAAGGGATTTCGTTTGCAAGAGGAGTAAATCTTGGCTATTTCAGCCAAAGCTTTGAAACACTGGATGATGAAATGACCATCTTTGATTCTGTTTGTGAAAGCTCACCTTATGGGGAACAGGAAGTTCGAGATTTACTGGCGCATATGCAGTTTCGTAATGAATCGGTATTTAAAAAGATTGGTGTTTTAAGTGGAGGAGAAAGAAGTAAAGCAGCTATCAGCAGGCTTCTGCTGAGTAAATATAATTTACTGCTGCTGGATGAACCAACAAACCATCTGGATATTGCTTCAATAAAGGTTTTGGAAGAGGCACTTTCAGCATATCAGGGAACTGTATTGTTTATCTCCCATGATGAGACATTTATTGAAAATGTGGCGACAGACAAGTGGATGATTACGGATAGGAAGATTCAAACAGAACAGGACAAAAACCGTATCAGTGAAAAGGAAGAACAGGTCAAGCAGCAAAAGCTGTTGCTGGAAACCCGTAAAACGACGATACTAGGTCGCTTGATTTCAGCAGATCAGACAGAAAAATTAAAGCTTGAAGCTGAATTTCAAGAAGTCTTGCAGGAAATAAAAGTATTGAATAATGACTAAGGTGAGACTGAAAATGATGGAGGAGACCGAATTTCATAGTGACAAATCAGGGAGAAGGCTGACTATGAAACAATGTATTGCGTACGGTATGCCAATGAGAAATACCGTAGATTTCGCTCAATAGAACAAAGAGTTTGGGACAGAATAAAGTTCCAAACTCTCTTTATATCTAAACCCGAATAAACGGCGGGACAAAAGCAAAAATTCTTTTTGCGACGAGTAACCGCAGGAGCAACTCCTTCGGAATTAAGCCGAACTATCCTGAAAATATGAGAAATTACTTTCGGATAGTCCTTCTTAATTCTCGGAGCTGATCGCTTTTGTCCCGACCTCGAATTAGCAGATGGAAGTATAAAGAATTTTTCAGAAATACTCAAAAGTATGGCGGGCATTAGTATTCAAACACAGGGATTGAATACAGCGGCTGCAAAGCAAACGGTGATATACCAGTTGAAACAATTGCCGTATTGGAGAGATAGTGAAGTACACGATGACTGAACTGGAGGGTACATTGGAAATTGGAAAAGTAATCGCTGAGCAGCTGCGGAAAGTAAATATACAGTCACTGGAAGAGCTGGAACAGATCGGTAGTATGAATGTGTTTTTGCTTGTCAGAGAGCAGGGGGACAAAGGGACCTGTTTGTCGTTTCTTTATGGTTTGGAAGGTGCTATCCAAAGTAAAGAGCTTTCGGTGGAAATAAAGACAGAACTGCGAAATTTTGTAAATTTTTTGGAAAACTAAGAATAGGATGAGACTATAGCGAGGTTGTGACAGAAGTGTTCTGTCTCAAGAAATAAGTCGGAATATACGAAAATAGCTACTCATATTTTCAGTATAGTTCGACTTATTTCCGAAGAGACAGCTTCTGTAACACCGTTTATTCGGTTTTAGGGATATCAGACATACTTATATCACAGTCCTGTTTTTTGTGTAAATACCCAAGAGAAGACAATCCAATTTTTGTAAATTTGAAACCTTCAGGATGAGATTTTTTAAATTATATAGTATGTTAAAAAACTCTCTCGATTATAAATCATTTACATATTGAAGAATAGGTGAATGATACTTGCGGGAATTGCAAGATTTTGTCAAAATTACTTGGACAAAACTAGCTTTTCATTTTCTTGTGAATGGAATAGGGAGCGTTTACAATAAGAATGACAGCAAGAGCTGGTCAAAAAATTCAGCTGCGCAGCCTGAATGAAGTTTATGAATCAAAAGACTTTTCATAACACAAGGAGGAAAAAGTCATGGAACAGACACAGGGAAGCATGAAAGTAAAAATCCAACAGTTCGGCAGCTTTTTAAGCGGTATGATTATGCCGAATATTGGAGCATTTATTGCGTGGGGAATTTTAACGGCATTATTCATTCCAACAGGTTGGATACCAAATGAACAATTAAATGAGATCACAGGACCAACGATTAATTATTTGCTGCCGATTCTAATTGGTTTTACCGGCGGACGTCTGGTATATGATATTCGAGGCGGAGTTGTTGGAGCGATGGTGACTATGGGGGTTATTACGGGCGCCAATATTCCTATGTTTTTAGGGGCAATGATTGTCGGACCGGCAGGAGCAGCGTGTATTAAGAAATTTGATGAACTGGTAGACGGAAAAATTAAACCAGGTTTTGAAATGCTTGTAAATAATTTTTCGGCAGGGATTCTATCTTCAATTTTAGCTATTTTAGCATTTTTAGTTGTTGGTCCTGCAGTAGAAGGCTTAAATACAGCCTTAGCTTCAGGAGTAAGTTTTCTGATTGAGCGTTCACTGTTGCCGCTTGCAAGCATTTTTATTGAACCGGCAAAGGTGCTTTTCTTAAATAATGCAATTAATCATGGTGTAATCAGTCCAATTGCAATTGAGCAGGCGGCAGAAACCGGAAAATCGCTGCTTTTCTTATTGGAAGCGAATCCTGGTCCGGGATTGGGAATCTTGCTGGCCTATACATTGTTTGGAAAAGGATCAGCAAGACAAACGGCACCGGGAGCAATTATCATTCACTTTTTAGGAGGAATTCATGAAATTTACTTCCCGTATATATTAATGAAACCAGCACTCATTCTTTCAGCGATCGGAGGAGGAATGACGGGCGTACTTACACTGTCAGTTTTTAATGTGGGATTAGTTGCGCCGGCTTCTCCAGGAAGTATCTTTGCGATATTGGCGATGACTCCACGTGATGGTTATATTGGTGTCATTTTGGCTATCGCAGCAGCAACAGCTGTGTCGTTTGGAATTTCCAGCCTGATTCTAAAAACATCAAAAGAACCAGAAACAGATTTGCAGGAGGCAACAGAGAAGGTCAGTGCTTTAAAAGGAAAACATTCTGCTGCTCAAGCACTGACTGAAACGAATGTGCAGACTCAGAACGAAGGTATTTTAATTAATGTGCAGAAAATTATTTTTGCCTGTGATGCCGGAATGGGTTCCAGTGCGATGGGGGCTTCAGTTTTGAGAAATAAAGTGAAAAAAGCTGGATTATCAATTGAAGTCGTTAACTCTGCAATTGCACAGCTGCCAAACGATGCGGATATCGTTGTCACACATAAAGATCTGACATCCAGAGCAAAAGAAAAACTGCCAAATGCTTATCATGTGTCCGTGGAGAACTTTTTAAATGGGGATCAATATGATGACTTGGTTGATAAGCTGCTGGCTCACATATAGGCTGATTTATTTTTAAAAAGAGGAGGAGCAAAGAATGTATCTTTCAGCAAGAGCAAGGTTGATTCTGGAACAGTTTCTGGATTATTCGCTGCCGGTTTCATTGAAGAAGCTTTCTAAAGATTTGAATGTCAGTGAACGGACAATTCGTCGTGATATGAAGGAAGTGGAAGATACATTATTCTCCTATAATTTACAGCTTAAAAAGGAGAACGGTCTTTATCAGCTGTTGGGGAGTGACAAGGATATACAAAATTTCCGCTGGTATCTGATGGACCTCTCCTACAATGAATACAGCCCGGATGAACGTCAGTTAAGGATATTAAAAACATTGTTGAAAGAAGAAAATGGTGTTAAGCTCATTGGTCTGGCAAATGATTTAAATGTAACTGTCTCAACAATCAGCGGAGATCTCAACAAATTGGAAGAGCAGCTCCCAAACGGTGTGACTATTGAGCGAAAGAGAGGAGCCGGCGTTTCGTTGGAAGCACCTGAAATAGAGAAGCGTCATTTAATGAGCGAAATCGTTGGTGAACAGTTTCCGAATTATCAGCTGCTGAAGTACTTTCAGAAAAAAGAGAAATCTGAGATGACAACGACATGGCTGGAAGATCGTCTGCTGAATTTAGTTGATGAGAACATCCTCCAAAATGTAGAAGTGCATATCCGGGAATGGCGTGAAAGGGAAGTTCAGGAAATCAGCGATGAAGCCTATGTGAATTTAGTCGTTCACCTTTCCATTGCGATTGAACGAATCATTGATGGAAATTTTGTACAGTCCTATGATTATGAACAGGAAATTCTGGATTCATCAGAATATCAAACAGCTCAAAGACTGCTTGCTGATATTTTAGAGATCGAATCAGAAGTAGTTCCAGAGGGCGAAGCTGTTTACATTTCCATGTATCTGCGCAGCTTAAAAAGCCGAAAAGCAGATAAAGTTTTCTTTGAAAACGAAGATATGCAAGTGATTCTTTTTGCCAAAAAAATGATAGGGCTTGTGGAGGAAGAGCTAGATCAGGAATTACCGAAAGATCAGCTGCTAAAAGGGCTGATTTCTCATTTGAAGCCTACCTTCAGACGTTTGGAACAGGGATTGCGGATTTACAATCCCCTGATTCAATCTATCAAACAGGATTATCCTGAACTGTTTCAAATTATTCGAAGGGTTTTTGATCAAATTTATCAGGGAGATAAGGTACTGGACGAAGAGATTGGTTATCTAGTGCTGCATTTTGGTTCAGTCCTGCTGCAACTGGAAAGTGAAGCAGAATTTTCCGGATTAGTGGTCTGTGCAAGCGGAATTGGCACATCACGAATGCTGGTAACCAGACTTCGTCAGAAGATTCCTCAAATGAAAAAGCTGCAGACTGTTTCATTGTTTGAACTGGCAAAAAAACGAAAAGAATCTGATATAGATATTATCATTTCAACAATAGATTTAGGGAAAGTCGATTTTGATTATTTTCTGGTTTCCCCTATTTTGACTGAACAGGAAATTATGCAAATTGATTTGTATTTAAAAAATGCTGGAAAAACCTACAGTCAAAGGAAAAACAGTACTGGTACAGGAGCTGCTGAATTGACCACATATGGAGCGATCCAGCTAATAGAAGAACGGCAAATTTACCATAACATCGTATTGGATATTTTAAAAAATTTCAACTATGTCTTTCTCGAAAAACAAATGGGAACAACAGAGGATATTCTCAGGGCAGTCTGTACTCAGTTACTGGAAAAAGATTCGACTATTAATGTGGAACTGCTGATCAGTCTTTTAATGAAGGATGAAAACTGGAGCGGATTTGGTATACCAAATACACGAATTGGAATGTTTCACGGAAGAGATGAGATGATTCAGCAGCCATTTTTTCAGTTATTTCATTTATCAGAAGAGCTTTCAGTAAAAGGGATGGATCAGACAGAAATGAATGTGAATAAACTAGTACTGCTTCTGGCTCCTGAAAAGTACTCACAAGAAGGACTGAAGGTTTTAAGTTATATCAGCGCTATGTTTGTGGATGATCCGGAACTGGTTGATATTTTAGAATATGGAACAGTAAAAGAAGTATCAAATTATTTTGTAAAAAGACTGATGGATTTTTTAGCGATATAGCTTTGTAGATGAATACATTTTACATGAGGAGAGAACAGAAATTATGAAACTTGAAAAAGCAGATGTGCGGTTAAATCAGCACTTTTCAGATAAAACAGCAGCAATCACAGCAGCTGGAACCTTGCTTCAGGAGCAGGGATACGTAACTGAGGAATATATTCCCAAAATGATTGAACGAGATAGAATGACATCCACGTTTATCGGGAATTTGGTTGCAATCCCGCATGGAACAGAAGACAGTAAAACAGCAATTTTGAAATCTGGGATTGTCATTATCCAGGCACCAGAAGGCGTTTCATTCGATGGAAATGAAGTCAAATTGATTATAGGAATTGCCGGAGTTGAGAACGAACATTTGGCATTGCTGTCGGAAATAGCAATGGTTTGTTCAGAAATGGAAAATGTGGAAAAATTGATCTCAGCTCAAAATGAAGCTGAAATCATTGACTTCTTCAAAGGAGGTATTGCTGTATGAAAACTGCTGTCCATTTTGGAGCGGGGAATATCGGTCGGGGATTTATCGGCTGGCTACTTTCAGATGCTGGGTATGAAGTGATTTTTGCCGATGTGAATCAGCAGATTACAGATGCTATTAATGAGGAAAAAGAGTATCAGGTTGTACTGGCTAATGAAGCTCAGGATACATTTACTGTTGAGCATGTATCTGCATTAAACAGCCTAACAGAGGAAGACCAACTGATTCAGGAAATCAGCAGCGCCGAAATTGTCACAACTGCAGTTGGTCCAACTATTTTGCCTAGACTGGCAGATATAATTGCCAAAGGGATTAAGGCAAGAATGTCCGAGAAAAATCCTCTTACTATAATTGCATGTGAGAATATGATTGGCGGTTCAAATCTCCTAAAAGAGGAGGCTTACAAAAGATTAAGCGAACAGGAAACTGCTTATGCAGATAAATATATTCAATTCCCAAATTCTGCTGTAGATCGAATCGTTCCGGACCAAACACATAAAGATTTACTGACGGTGACTGTTGAACCATTTTATGAATGGGTGGTTGAAGAACTGCCGGACATGACAACAGCACCGAAGATACAGGGGATGACCTATGTTCCTGATTTGACGCCATATATTGAGCGGAAGCTTTTTACAGTTAATACGGGTCATGCAGTGACTGCCTACTTTGGCTATATAAAAAATATAGCTTCTATTGAGGATGCCATTCATAATGATAAAGTGCTGTTTATTGTCAGAAGTGCATTAGAGGAAACTGGTGCTCTATTGGAGAAGAAATTTCAATTTTCTCATCAGGAGCATCAGGAATATATCGATAAAATAATTGACCGGTTTAAGAATCCTTATGTTTCAGACTATGTGACACGAGTAGGTCGGTCGCCTATTAGAAAAATTGGCGAAAATGACCGATTTATTCAACCGGCCAGACAATTTGTAGAAGCATTTAATGAAACACCTAAAGCTTTGGCAATTGCAATCGCAGCAGCATTAAAATTTAAAAATCCTTCAGATGAAGAAGCTTGTGCATTGCAGCAGGCTATTGAAGAGAGCGGGCTTGATGCCACGATTGAACAGTATACAGGATTAAAGCCTTATACAAAACTATTTGAAAAGGTCAGAGATTCCTATCATCAATTAGGAGCTGTCTGAAAACTTTAGTGGTGAACAGTTTCAAAAAATAAAATGAGCGAACTCTAAATGGTGACAGAGTACTTGCACATTCATCCCCTAATAGGAGCAGCTGTTAATGTATATCGATGTATGTCTTAAGGCTTTTTGCATAACTTGCTCCTGCGGTTACTCGTCGCATGAAAAGATTTGCTTCTGTGCTTCTTCGAATGCTCGTCGCATATCTTATGCTTATACGAGACTTGCTCCTGCGATTACTCGTTGCATGAAGAGATTTGCTCCTGCGCTTCTTCGAATGCTCGTCGCATATCTTATGCTTATACGAGACTTGCTCCTGCGATTACTCGTTGCATGAAGAGATTTGCTCCTGCGCTTCTTCGAATGCTCGTCGCATATCTTATACTCATACGAGACTTGCTCCTGCGATTACTCGTCGCATGAAAAGATTTGCTCCTGTGCTTTTGGCAAATGCTTGTCGTCTATCCAATAGTCTCATATGTAATACTACTGGATAGGCTGCATGTTTATTGGTTTAGAAGTATAATTTAGTTTTAAATTGGTCAATACATTAGGGTGTGTCTGAAAACTCAAGCGGCGAATAGTTTGATGATTTTTATCGAACTCCTCGTCATAAATACTGGCTTATGAGCCACATAAGCTGTGTTTTCTTCCTTGATTTCAACAAAAATTACTGAAAAATTCGAATGCCGCTAACTTTTCAGACACGCCCTAGTTTAGCTTTGAAATAATGCTTAGCTCTATCTAAAAACTCATTATATTTATAGTTTTCCGACAAAATCAAATAGAATCCATCCTGTTTTAACTGTTGTTTGTAAAAGTGATAGTTAAAACAGGATGGATTTTTCTTATACTGAAGCAGTTCTTTTTGTGTGGTGGAATAAAAAGAGAGATTTAAAGGAAGGGGAGTTAGAATGTCAAGTATAGATATAGAAGCTTAAAAGGCGGTAAAATAGTTAATGGCTCATAAAAATATTGAAGAAATTTTAAACACACCAATTGAAAACCAGCGAAAGATGTGGGAGGAATCATACATGGGGGCAATGAATCCGACTGCTATCAAAATAATCGAAGATCAGATTGCTGATGTGTATATAGAATGGCTGATACTGGAAGAGACATTGATATGTCACAGTCTCTTCTAGCCAAGGAGAAAATAAAAACTACCGATCATTTATTGATCGGCAGTTGACTAACATTATTGTGTTAATTCCAAAAGTTTGTTCTTTAAATCTTCTTCCATATGGCTTAACTCAATTTCAGCAGCACGGCGTTTTTCTTTACCTTCCCGTTGAATTCGTAATGTTTCTTGAATCGTTTCAACCAGATCGTTTTGAGTTTTTTGCAATGTTTCGATATCGACAATACCGCGTTCATTTTCTTTTGCAGTTTCAATAGCAGAGATTTTCAGCATTTCTGAGTTTTTCTTCAGAAGGTCATTAGTTGTTTCAGAAACTTGACGCTGAGCGGTAACTGCATCCTTTTGTCTTAACAAAGTCAGAGCAATAACAACCTGATTTTTCCATAAAGGAATAGCTGTATTGATTGAAGCCTGAATTTTTTCAGCAAGTGCCTGATTGGTATTTTGAATTAAACGAATCTGCGGTGCCTGCTGAATAGTAATTTGACGGGCTAAACGAAGATCATGCGTGCGTTTGTCTAAGCGATCCAGAAACTGTGCGTGGTCATTGGCGATCTGAACATCCATTTGATCACCAGTTTCTTCAGCTTTTTTCATTGCTGCCGGAATAATGGTTGTATTCAATTCTTCCATTTTCAACTCGCCGGCAGCAATATAAATATTCAAAGCATCGAAATAGTCTTTGTTTTTATTGTATAGTTGTTCCAGCATCAAATTGTCCTTCAAAAGACCTTCTTTTTCTCTGTCCAGCTTAACTGCGATTTTATCAATTTGAGCACCGATTTTTTGATATTTTGCAGTGATCTCAAAAATGGACTGTTTCACTTTCCCAAACATTTTTTGGAAGATATTTCCTTCACCGGAACGAAGCTCATCTGGATTTGCTTCACTTAAACGATACATTAAATCTGTCAGAGAATCTCCCACAGGCCCAATGTCTTGAGACTGTACATGATTCAACATGGATTGAGAGAATTCGCTTAATTTATTTTGAGCATTTGAACCATAAGTAATGATCGCCTGTGTATCCTGAATATCAATTTTGGCAGCAAGCTCCTGTGCCTGCTTTTGACGATCTTCAGGCAGTTTGTCAATCAGCCGGGGTGCGATCTGCTGGTTTTGTAAAGCAGAGATTTCATCTTGCTGTGTTGTTGTTAATGAATCTACTGGGGTGGAGAATGGATTGTTTAATAAATCATCCAACGCGTTATCCACTGAGACTGTATCTTTTTCCTTGTTTTCCATCTATTCGTGACCTCCTAATTATAGTAACAAGTTTCTATTCTTTGTTACTATTATCCCTTTTCAGACTGTTTTTAGCAATTGATATTTCAATATCAAGATCTTCAATATCATCTGCTACAAACTGTTCATAATCTTTTTTGATTAATTTAGAAACCTGATCAATAATTTGTGCGCTTTCTTCAAGCTTCTCATAAGCTTGTTTACTCTTAATTTCATGATTATCAATCTCAAGATATTTCTTAGTTAAATCTACTATATTAGGCAGGTGCGTGTAAAGAAAATGGTTTGCTGAATGCAGCTTTGTCGGGGTTTTGACTAATTCTTTAAACAGCGCTTTAGAAATACGTAATGTGTCATTCCGCAGATCAATGGCTCTAAGTTTTGTTGACTGATTAATATTGTCTTGAAGTTCTACGATTTGGACTCTTGCAGAATTCATTGTATCCCGGAAAAATGCAATTTCAGCGTCGCTCATCCCAAGCTGCTCGTAATGAGCTTCTTTTGTTTTAGTCAGGACCGGCAGCGAGGCACTGTTCTTCACTTTTTTGCGACCTGTAAATAAAGTAAGCAGTGTAGCAATGACAAGCAATATAGCAATTAGGTCAACACTGATGTAAGTAAAACGAACAAACAGTCCAGCAATAATTATATAAGCAATTACTTGTAAAAATTTTTTACCCTTCATGTGGATTCCCTCCAATTTTCCTATTCAGGAGTTTTCTCTCCTTCTACACCAATTATTCTAACACATTCCTTTGCAGAAAAAATATCCGTCCTAGGGTTGATTTTAATTTTTACAAAAAACGTAAGAAAAAGTGAAAAAAGTTTATTTTCAGAAGAAATGTGCTATTTTTTGAAAGAATGATGGCAGGAGTTAGTATGAAATGGACGGGTATACTTCCTGAAAGTTTCATGTTTGCTGATGTTGTTAGTGAATCAATATTCAAAAAGCTATCACTAAATGATAAAATTAGGTATTATTACACTAGAAAGAATGGTGAGGATATGTTGAGCTTTGAAGACTTTGAAGAAAAAACGATTTCAAGACAAGAGATATTTAAGGGGAGTGTTATAGAAGTTGTTGTGGATGATGTTCGTCTTCCTGACGGCTCAACTGCTAAAAGAGAATTAGTGTTTCATCCGGGTGCAGTAGCAATTATACCGATTACTGCTGAAAATAAAATGGTTTTAGTTAAGCAGTTCCGCAAACCTTTGGAAAAAGCAACACTGGAAATTCCAGCTGGGAAAATTGATCCCGGAGAAGAAAATTATCCAAAAGAAACGGCACTTAGAGAGTTGGAAGAAGAGACAGCTTATCAGGCAGAGCTGCTTGAGCCAGTTGCTGCCATGTATGTGACACCAGGTTTTGCTAATGAATTACTTCATATTTTTTATGCTGAAAATTTAAAAAAAGCAGAAAATCCGCTTCCTCAGGACGAAGATGAAGTAATTGAATTGTATGAGCTGACGTTGGAACAGACTAAACAAGAAATTGCAAATGGAATGATTTGTGATGCGAAAACTCTTTTTGCTGTACAGTACTGGGAGCTTATGGAAATGAGAAAGGCGTTGAAGGAGGTATAGAGATGGCAAAAGGTCCGTTAATCACTCGGACAGAATTGCGTAAGCGAAAAGAGGCTGCTGATTCAGAAATGAAAAGGAATCAGGAAATCGCTGAAGAGGAATATCAGGAAAAAGAAAAAGAGATATCTGATTTTTATCGAAAAGAACGCAAAAAAAATAAAGAGGTTTTGACAACACGTTCCGGTGAACAGGGAAAGATCAGAGAGCGAAGCAGTAAATTGACGAAAGCAATTGTCATTGTAGGAATACTTCTGATCATTGTAATATTAATTGTTTTGAATTTATAGAAATGAGGGACAGAAATGAAAATAGGTATTATTGGAGCGATGGAACAGGAAATAGAGGCTTTAAAAGAGGTCCTGACTGAAAAAAGATCGTGGGAAAGGGCAGGAGCTGTTTTTATTTCCGGATCATTGGGGAATCATGAGGTGATTGTCGTTCGTTCAGGAATAGGAAAAGTTTTATCAGCTGTAACAACAGTTTTACTTATACATCAATATGGTGTGAATATGGTCATTAATACAGGTTCTGCCGGCGGGATCGGTCATGGTCTGGCTGTGGGAGATATTGTGATTGCAGATAAATTAGCTTATTTTGATGTGGATGTAACTGGATTTGGCTATAAAAAAGGACAGCTTCCAGGAATGCCGCTTTATTATGAATGCAGCTCCTATTTGAAGGCTGAGATGAAAAAAGCAGTGGAAAAAGTAGGCTTGCCTGTTCGCAATGGCTTGATAGTAACAGGAGATTCATTTATTGACAGTAAAGAGAAAATAGAAAGCATCGTATCTGATTTTCCAGATGCATTGGCTTGTGAAATGGAAGGAGCTTCGATAGCTCAGGCTGCGGCTCAATTTAACATTCCATTTTTAGTTGTTCGGGCAATCAGTGATACGGCTGATCATGAAGCGACACAGAGCTTTGATGACTTTATTGAAGATGCTGGGAAAAAATCGGCTGAAATGGTTATTGTGTTTATTAAGCATTTAGTGTAAATATAAAGCTGCAACCACGATTTTTGATGTTGGGCAACCTTGGAAAATTTTTTACAAGCAAACAGAATTAGTAATGAATGGGGGAGATTGTGTGAAAGCCTTGATTTCTATTGATTATACCAATGATTTTGTTGCAGCGGATGGTGCACTGACAACAGGAAAAGCCGGACAGAATATTGAAGCAGCTTTGGTAGAACTGACGGATAAATTTACTGCAGCGGGTGATTTTGTTGTTTATGCCATCGATAGACACGATAAAGCGGATGTCCATCATCCTGAGAATAAATTATTTCCGCCACATAATCTTGCCGGTACAAAAGGCAGAAAATTGTATGGAAGCTTGAATGATTTATATACAAAAACAAAGGATTTGGAAAATATTTACTGGATCGATAAAAGACACTATTCAGCTTTCTGTGGAACGGATTTGGATATACGTCTAAGAGAAAGAGACATTTCAGAAATCCATTTAGCAGGTGTCTGTACAGATATTTGTGTTCTGCATACAGCAGTAGATGCCTATAATTTAGGTTATAAAATTTTCATTCATGCAGATGCTGTTGCCAGCTTTGACCCTGTTGGGCATGAATGGGCATTGGGACATTTTGCGAATATGCTGGGAGCAAGGATTATAGATGAATAAAAGACAACATTCGCATGTATTAAGTTGCGAATGTTGTCTTTTTAATACTCATTTTTTTCTGTGTTTCTCCATCACCACATAGCCTTGTGTATTTTCCGAGGCTGCAGGATTTTTTATTTTAAATCCAAAGCCGCTGTAAAAGTTCTGGGCGTTTCTGGAAGCTAGTACTTCAATTCGACTTGCTCTTATATAAAAAGGATCTGTTTTTAATCTGTTAAGCAAGCTTGTTCCGATACCATTTTGCTGATATTCCGGTAAAATAAAAACGCTGAGAATAATGCTTTCTGTTAAGGAATTGAAGTAGGGGCATATGGTTGCTGTCCCAATCAATGTATCACCCAGTTCTGCTACATAGGTATGAGCACAGGAGGCTTGTTTGATTACTGCCTGGGCTGAGTATTTTTCGACCAATAATTCCATTTGTTCCATCGGGTAAAACTGACTGTTTATTTCCAGAAAGTTTCTTTTTAGAAGGCGGGAGACAGCTTCAGCATCTTCAGACTTGAACGATCGTATAGTACAAGCTGGCTTATTCTTTTTTAAATAGGAAATTTTTTTTGCTTTTGTGAGTTTCTTAAAGGCATATTCTGCCTGAGTTGCCTCTTTTCTGGTATCAAAGCTTTCCAAGTGAATCATTTGAACGGGTCTTCTGGCAGGTGCGCGAGTGTATTTTGCTCCAGTTCCTGAATTATGTTCTGTAACCCTGCGTTTGGGATCAGTAGTATAGCCGCCATAAAAAGAACCGTCTTTACATAATAGGACATAGAAATAATGTTTAGTTTCCATACAATAAAGCCGCCATTTCTGTCTGATAACTGCCGTGTTCATTCTGAATATAAAAAGGCGGGAGTACCCGAAAGCCGTCTTTTTTTCCTCTTAAAATGCCTTCCACCAAAAGAATAGTTGCTTCTTTCCCAGGTTTCGGATAAACAAATTGGACTCGCTTTGGTGCAATGTTTGCTTCCTGCATACCATTCATAATATCAAGGAAACGATCCGGTCGATGGACCATAGCCAATCTGCCATTTGTTTTCAGAAGTTTTGCAGAGACATTAATTACTTCATTTAATGAGGTATGAATCTCATGTCGAGCAATTGCGAGATACGGATTCGGATTTTTTCTGCTGTCAGGCAGTTCTTTAAAATAGGGCGGATTGCATAGAATTAAGTCAACAGAATCAGGTTTGATGACAGACGGTGCATCTTTTAAATCAAGCTGAATCATCTCCATTTGCTTCTCCAGCTGATTCAGCTGAATGCTGCGGGTGCCCATATCAGCCAGCCTGGGCTGAAGTTCAATTTGCTTGATTACTGCACTGGTCTTTCTGCTTGCGAAAAGACCTACCGCACCATTGCCAGCACAAAGATCAACGATCAAGCCCCGCTTAGGAAGTGCAGGGAAATTTGCAAGAAGGACAGCATCCATTGAGAATGAAAAAACTTCTTTGCTTTGAATAATTTGGATATCTTCTGCATACAGCTGATCAACTCGTTCATTTTCTAAAAGCATGACGGCAGCTCCTTTCTTTACTTTTTTTGTAATAAACGCAGAGAATTTTTTCAAGCAGTTTCATACTCTGCTTAAATACAATCTGTTAAAATTTTAATCAATTCTTATCATACAGGGGGCTTCTTTATTTCGCAAGATGAAAAATGTTTTCGTGAAAGCGATCAAAGTTTATTTTCATAAAAATATAACTATGTTATTATGGGAGAAGATTAAAAACAGCTGATTCACTGGATGCTGTTAATGTGTGGGAAGATAAAACAACGTGTGATTGAATAACATAGTTTGTCCGACTGCCGGGCTAAAAAAGCTGAACGTGAAAGTTGAATAAAAGACTAGGACCTGTCTGAAAACGCTAGTGACGAATATTTCCAAAAAATGAAATGAGCAAACTTTAAACGGTTTCCTCTATAGTTTTCAGACACGCCCTAGTGACATTAAGAAAAGGGGAATAATGATGTTTTTTACATTTATACGGGGAATCGTTCGTGTTGTTTTAGTCGTTTTAAACGGCAGAATGTGTCTTGTCGGTAAGGAACACCTGCCGCAAAATGAAAATTATATTCTTGTTGCGCCGCACAGAACCTGGTGGGAGCCGCTGCATCTGGCAGTTGGTGCTTCACCAAAAAAATTTAGTTTTATGGCGAAAAAGGAATTATTTAAGAATCCGTTTTTGAGTTTTATATTGAGACATGCTAATGCGTTTCCTGTTGATAGAGAAAAACCAGGTCCAAGTGCAATCAAAACACCTGTGAAAACATTGAAGGATACCCAATTAAGCCTGGTGATGTTTCCAAGCGGCACCAGACATTCTTCTGAGTTGAAGGGAGGAGTGGCACTTATTGCGAAAATGGCAAAAGTGAAGATTGTTCCGTCTGTTTATCAGGGTCCGCTGACATTTAAAGACTTGCTTAAACGTAAAAAGGTTACAGTAGCATTTGGTGCTCCAATCGATGTCAGCGATATTAAGAAGATGGATAAAGAGGGAATTGCAGTAGTTGAACAGAGAATGAACGAAGCTTTTGCTGAATTAGACAATGAAGTAGATCCTAATTTTAGGTATGAAGCAAAATAATCTTATAAAAATTCTTTTTTGTCTGGGTGCTCCAGCAATATAAAAGAAAAAATTATTTTTAAGGGCAGAGAGTTTGGGGTAAACACTCATGAGTGTTTGTCTCGACCTCTCTATTTTTATGTAAATTAATCAATTGTATTTTTTATGCTGTATCTTTGGTATCTGTATTATTTTAAAACAATTATCAAACATGAGTAGTTTTTAGAAATTTATTTTTATCTAATTGTGTATTTCAGTTATAAATAAAAGAAATTGGAATACTATCTGTAGCACAGCCCGCTATTTTTGATATAATGGTGAGAAGGGCTTTTTTAGCCGTTGTAGGAATAAAAATGATTCTTTCTTTTAAATGAAAGTAGAAAAATACATAGGATTAAGTAATAAAAGCATGTATAAGTACAGACAGGACTGCTTTGTTTGATTTTTTAATAATTAGAAGAGGTGATTAAATGCGATTTTTACATACAGCAGATTGGCATATAGGGAAAAAATTACATGGTTATGATCTTTTGCAGGATCAGCTTCATGTTTTTCATCAAATTATTGATTTGGCTAAAAAGAATGCAGTTGATGGTATTGTTATCGCAGGTGATCTATACGATCGTTCAGTTCCATCTGTGGAAGCAGTGGAACTATTTAATCAGATGATTATTGAACTAAATCTGGAAGAACAGTTTCCTGTCTTTGCTATTTCAGGAAATCATGACAGCAGTATTCGTCTGGAAACAGGCGGTCCATGGTTCAAGCAATCAGACTTTCATTTGCACACGCAGCTGAAACAGGCGTTTGAACCGGTAGAACATCAGGGGATTCAGTTTTTTTTACTACCATATTTTGAACCAATCTCTGCTCGACTTTATTTTGAAAATGAAGAGATACGAACGATTGAAACAGCGATGATATTTGTTGTTGAAGAAATGAAAAAAAATTTTAAAGAAGGCTTCTCCCACGTTTTAGTTAGTCATTTTTTTGCTGCGGGAAGTACTAAAACAGATTCAGAAACGAAGCTGACCGTCGGCGGATTAGACACAGTATCATTGGATTTGCTTGAATGTTTTGACTATGTAGCTCTTGGTCACCTTCATTATAAGGATGCCTTAATATCAGACAAAATCAGGTACAGTGGTTCGCCATTGAAATTTTCTCTTTCAGAAAGAAAGCAGGAAAAAGGAGTTTGGATAGTCGATATAAATGCAAATAGTTGTACGCTTGATTTTCAGGTACTGAAACCGTTAAGGGAAATTGTAGATATTCAAGGAAGCTTTACTGAATTAACCCAGCCAGAATTTTATGAAAAAATTGATCGTAACAATTTTATGTTTATCCAATTGACTGATCGAGCAGTTATTCCCAATATGATGTACTTGTTACGCAAAGTTTATCCTAATATTCTCGGTGTTGAGCGAGTTTTAGGGCGGGAAAATGATAAACAAGAAACAATTCGTGAGGAAATTATGAAGCAGTTGACGCCGATCGAGCTTAGTGAACGTTTTTTTAAAGAAGTAACTGAAGAGCAATTGACGGAGCAGCAGGAACTCTGGCTGAAGGAAGCTTTGGAAACCATTCATCAAAAGGAAAGAGGGAAATAGGGTGAAGCCACTAACACTTAAATTAAAAAACTTTGGACCTTATATTGATGAAACAGTTGATTTTACAAATTTTGAAGAATCGTCTTTATTTTTGATAAGCGGAAAGACCGGATCGGGAAAAACGACAATTTTCGATGGGATGAGCTATGCACTATTTGGAGAAAGCTCTGGAAAGATACGTCAGGGGAAAGAGTTGCGCTCTACTTTTGCCGACCCTTCTGAGCCGACCCAAGTTCAATTGCTTTTTTCACATGGCGAATTTTTCTATGTAGTTACACGCAGTCCCGAACAGGAGCTGTACAAGAAAAGAGGAGAAGGAACCAGGACTCAAAGCGCCAAGATTTCACTAATTATAAAAGGTGCGGATGGAAAAGAACTGCGGGAATATACAAAACGCAGAGAGGTAGACGCATTTATTCAGGAGCTGCTTCACCTGGATGCAGATCAGTTTTCTCAGATTGTTCTTCTTCCTCAAGGAGATTTTCGAACCTTTCTAATTGCAAACAGCAGCGAAAAAGAGAAAGTTCTCCGTAAATTATTTGGTACACAAATCTATCAAGCACTTGGTGAGGAATTGAAGCAGCAGTCAAATAACAGAAATCAGGAAATCAATCAGACCCGTCAGAAAATTGAAATGAAAATGGAACAGGTCTACTGGGAAGAAGAAATGACGGATATTGAAGAGCTTTTGACTGAACAAAAACTGGTGCTGCTTGCCGATCAGCAAAAACAAGTGAAATCAATGCAGCAAAGGCGATTTGAAGAGCTTACCGAGCTTAAACATATGATTAAAAATATTGAACAGGAAAAATATCGACTTGAGGAACAGTTGAAGCTGATTCAGAAACAAAAGGAGCTAAAGCTTGAACAGGAGCAGCTTTCTGAGAAAGAAGAGGAGCAGAAAAAGGCAAAACAAAAAGAACAGGAGCTTTTATGGGCGGCAACTCAGGAAAATCTCATTGATTCTATTGAAGAACAGGAATCTTCCTTATTGGAGAAGGAGCAACAATATAAAGAAGCGATTGAAGCAAAAAATGAAATAGAAGGACAGACTGATTCGCTCCAAAAAGAGGCTGACCAACTCGCTGAGCTGAAAGAAGAAATGGATGCGAAGCAAATGGAATCCAACAGGCTGACGTCAAAGCTTCCTTTATATGAAGAAAAAGAAAAAATGGAGAAAGAGCTGTCTGAAATAAACCTTCTTACACTTGAAGATCAGCTGAATCATAAAAAAGAAGAATATCAGCAGTTGACTGATCAATTGCAGTTAGTACAAGAAAAAATTAATCAGCTGCCTAATATTGAAAAAGAGCAGCTGCTTCACACACAGCGAATAAAAGACTGGAAGCAGATGGTTGGAAAATGGCAGTCATTCCAAAAAGAGATTTTAAGAATAGAAAATAATAAGGAGCAGCTGCTTTTATTAAATGAACAGATTGAAGCGGTTGAACAAAAACTTGACTTTGCAGCTGAAGATCTTAAAAATAAGAGAAATCAGTCAATCAAAATACAGATTAATCGCTTGAGTCTTCTTCTTGAGGATGGTGAACCCTGTCCGGTCTGCGGAGCTGTTGATCACCCTAGTCAGAAACAGTATCATGAGATTTCATTGGATGAGGTTCAAAAAGCAGAAAAGGACTTGGAGCTTGCAGAGAAAAGTCTGAAGGAACTTGAAGAACAGCAGACTACTTTTCAATTGGAGAGTAGAAAGCTGCTGGAAGAAACGACAGCTGCAGAAAAAGAGATTAGTCAACAAGAAGAGTATATACTCGAGGAAGTCTTCTTGTTCAGCAATGAGAAAATGAATAGTCAAAACCTTACTGAAGAATGGTGGAATGAGAGAGAACGCCAGCTGAACAGTAAAGAGGCTGAATTTGAAAGACTGTTTTCTGATATGGAGAAGCATAAAAAGGAAGCTGCAATTTTTGCAGAAACACTTGAAACTTCTCAGGCTGAGATGAAGGGGTTAGATGAGGCTTATCTAAAAAAATATTCAGAGCAACAGGTTTTACAGGGGAAGATTGAAACAATTCTTGGACAGCTGGATGATAAGATGAGTCTGGATGAGTGTCTGCAGAAGCTGGAAGTATTAAAATCAGAGCGAGATAAATGGCTGTGTGCTTCTGAGAAAATCGCCAAACAGCTGGATGAACATAAGTCCGCCAAACAGGAAACAAAACATCGGATTCAAACTTTGGCAGAGGGCCTGGCTGAAGATCAAAAGAAAATCGAAAAGGCCAAACAAAAGCTTGAAATGTCAATGAAACTCAGAGGAGTTCTCTACACTTCGGGAGAACTTTCAGAATTGCTGCAGGAATTAGCAACACTTCCTGAGCTGCAAATAAAAATTGCTGCATATGAAGAAAAGAAGAAAGAGATTCAGTTTCAGCTTCGGGAAATAGAACAACAAATAGAGACAGTGGAACTCTCAGAATTGACAGAAATAGAAGAGCAATATCAGAGGACTGCAAATGAGATTGCTGAAAAAGAAGAAAGATATTATCAGATAAAAGAAAAGATGTCTGTAAATGAAGTAATTCAACAGGAAGTCAGTGCTGCAGCTGCAGCAATTGATAAAAAATGGGAAGAAGTTGCAGCACTTCAGCAGCTTTCTGAGACTGTAAATGGTAATAATCCTAAAAAGACAAGTTTAGAGCGATATGTGTTACAAACTTACTTGACGGAAGTTTTGAAAACAGCCAATAGTCGAATGGCTGTATTGACTAACAATCGATATCAGTTTGAATTGAACAAAGAGAAGAACAGTTTTAGAAGTCAAACAGGACTGGAAATCAATATTTATGATGACAATGCAGGTGCAAGCCGCAGTGCCAGAACTTTATCAGGCGGAGAAAGCTTTATAGCTGCTTTGGCATTGGCTCTTTCTCTGGCAGAAGTCATTCAGGAACAGGCTGGCGGTGTTCTGATTGAAGCTCTGTTCATTGATGAGGGCTTTGGTTCTTTGGATGAGGAAGCTTTGGAAATGGCAATTGAAGCTTTAGAAACGATCGAAAATGAAGGTCGTATGATCGGCATCATCAGTCATGTGACCGAGCTTAAGAGCAGAATTTCACAGCAGATGAGAATTAATACAAATGGTGTCGGTCAAAGCAGTGTAGGTTATCAAATGATGTAGAGTGGAAAGCGGGGTGAGAAGATGAAGTGGAGTATACCGGATCGAATTATTACAAGAGGACGGGAATATCTGAATGAAGGAAGAGTCCTTTCAGTTATACAGGATTGGGATAAGCAAGTGTGGTATGGTGAAGTACTTGGAACAGAACTTTATTTGGTTGAACTGGACGGCAGTCCAAAAGAGCAGGATAAATGCGAGTGCCCATACTGGCTTGAACAGGGGTATTGTAAACATACTGTTGCAGTTGAGCTGTATCTTCGTTCGAAGGGGATTCCAAGAGTGATGACGAACAGCCGGCCAGCAGCTTCTGCAGCTAAAAAAGTTTCCAGTGCTGAAATGTTTACGAAAGGCTTTGCTAAAT
Organism: Enterococcus sp. BWT-B8; assembly: GCF_020567625.1. Lineage (NCBI taxonomy): Bacteria > Bacillati > Bacillota > Bacilli > Lactobacillales > Enterococcaceae > Enterococcus > Enterococcus sp. BWT-B8. The sequence continues at coordinate 24,045 of NZ_JAJDJV010000015.1, forward strand.
TTCAGAAAGAAATAGAAAAATCCAGCCAGTCCTCGCTTATAGTGGAATATTTGGTAGAAAATATTCAAACAAATGCTTATTATCCAGAATTTGCTCTGCTGGGAATTTCGTTAAGAGTGGGGATTCAGGATGCGAAAAAGAGAACGTATATTATTAAAAATATTGGTGATTTTCTGCAGAAGTTTATAAAAGAAGAGACTTACAGTGTGAGCAAACAACATATCTTTCGCATGGTGCATAACAGTTTTTCAGAACAGGATTTACTGATTTTAAATCAGCTGGCCTCAATTTATCAAACTAGTCAGCTTCTTGGTGTTAAAGGACTTCAGGTAAAAGGGAAAATGGATAAGCGTTATTTGCTGCTGCCGATAGAGCAATCAAAAGAGCTGCTTGAACAAATGAACCGGACCAATTCTTTACAATTAATTTTGGATGATCACAAAATTCGTCACATTAATTTTTCAGCAAATGAGCTTCCCTTGAAATTTGTTGTTGAAAGAACAGCTGATGATCAGTACAAACTGGTTATTGGTGAGTTGTTTAGCCCTTATCTTAGCCACTATCATTGGGGTATTTTTAATCAAATCATATATATTCTTTCAAGGGAACAAGAAGAAATTTACAGTATGCTTATTCAATTGCTGAAACGTATGGAGAGATCTGAGATTATTTATGAACAGATTCAGCTATCCGAGCTATTCAGTTCTGTGGTACCCCTACTCAAAAAAATCGGGGATGTGCAGATTGATGATGAGGTGAAGCATAAGCTGATTGTTGAGCCTCTTGATATTCAGTTTATTTTTAAAAAGCGAAAAGAAAAACTGGATGTTAGAGTGGACTATCATTATGGCAATATGATTTTCTCTACAGATCCAGCTCAGAATACTAGTACATCTGAAGGAAAAGAAATAATTCGGGATATCCGCAAAGAAACCGCTGCTGTAGAATTATTGAAACAGCTTTCCTACACAGAAAATGAAACGGGGTTTGAAAGAAGACTGCCTTCCGGCGAAAGACTGTATTACTTTTTTAAAGTGGAAATTCCGTTATTTCGAAAACTTGGAGAAGTGCTGATGGGTAAAAAGCTGAGGGAACTCTATTTGGATGCCCAAAGTCACCAGCCTACGATTGAAATTACAGACGCTGATTCTTGGTTGGATGTACGTTTTGATATTGCCGGAGTGAATGAGAATGAAATTGATGCCGCATTGGCAAGTCTTTTACGAAATGATTCATTCTATGCATTGGAATCAGGTGAAATTCTTTCATTTGATTCTGAAGAATTTTATCAAACCAGTGAGGTTTTATCGAAGCTTCGTGAAAATATGAAAAATGTTCAGGGAAAAATTCAGCTGCCCAAAAACCAGGGATTAATTATTGAACAAATGCTGGGGGATAATTCCAGAGCAGTATTTTCCGACTCCTTCCGACAATTGTCAGATGATCTGACTCATCCTGAAAACTATGAAGCGGAGCTGCCTAAAACCTTGCAGGCTGTTTTGAGAAAGTATCAGGTTGAAGGATTCAGATGGCTTAAAATGCTCAGTCATTATGGCTTTGGCGGTATTCTAGCAGACGAGATGGGGTTAGGAAAGACTGTTCAAATGATTGCTTATCTGCTTTCTGAAAAGGAAGAACTGAAGATGAAGAAGCCGGCACTGATTATTGCTCCAGCCAGTTTAATTTATAACTGGTCGGCTGAGCTGAAGAAATTTTCCCCTGGGTTGAAGGAATGTGTTATAACGGGTCAGAAAGCTGAACGTCTGGACTTGCTGGAAAATGGAGAGGATCAGGATATTTTAATAACTTCCTATAATAGTTTTCGCCAGGATGTAGAAAGCTATGAACAAATGAATTTGGGGTATTTAGTCTTGGATGAGGCTCAAATGGTCAAGAACAGCGGAACTAAAACTGCTCAGGCACTTCGAAAGCTGGATGTTCCTCAGCGGTTTGCATTAAGCGGAACACCTATTGAAAATTCACTGGATGAACTTTGGTCTGTTTTCCAAATTGTTTTACCGGGCTTTTTCCCGCAGAAAATGATTTTTAGAGAATTGGCAACGGAAAAAGTAGCTAGGATGATCCGTCCCTTTATTCTGAGACGGGACAAGAAAAATGTATTGGCTGACTTGCCGGATAAAATAGAAAATAACCTGTACAGTACACTGACAGAGGAACAAAAAGCTGTTTATCTGGCATATCTGAGAAAAATGCAGGAAGATATCAGTCAAATGGACAACGAAGCGTTCAAAAAGAATCGTATCAGTATTTTGGCCGGGTTGACCAGACTTCGTCAAATTTGCTGTGATCCGCGTTTATTTATGGATGATTACTATGGAAGTTCTGGAAAGCTTGAACAGGTGAAAGTATTTCTTCAGACAGCAAAGGAAAATAAGCGGCGTGTGCTGCTGTTTTCTCAGTTTACCAGTATGCTGTCAATTCTTGAAAAAGAATTGAATGAGCTTGGTCTTGAAACTTTTTATTTACGCGGCAGTACTAAACCAAAAGATCGCTTGGAAATGGTGAACTTGTTTAATGAAGGAGAAAAGGATGTCTTTCTGATTTCTTTAAAAGCCGGAGGAACAGGACTAAATCTGGTGGGAGCTGATACTGTTGTTTTATATGATCTATGGTGGAATCCGGCAGTGGAAGAACAAGCTGCGGGACGAGCGCACAGAATGGGTCAAAAGAAGGTAGTTGAAGTGTATCGTATGATTGCTGAAGGTACGATTGAGGAGAAAATGGATCAGCTTCAGCAGGAGAAAAGGGAGCTATTCCAAAAAGTGATTCAAGGAAATGAACAGCAGCTTGGCAAGTTAACTGAAGAGGACATTCGAACTATTTTGAGTATGGGTGATGAATAATTCGTCAAAAGATTGAAAAGCTAAATAGTAAGGAGCATTGTGACAGTCTTTTCTTATCTGAAGGGAGTCATAAAAGGACATGCTTCTACGCTTCTACGAATGCTCGTCGCAAGGTCTGATGGTCAATAAAAGGACATGCTTCTACGAATGCTCGTCGCAGGTCCGATGATCATATAAGACCTGCCGACACATTTCCAAATCGACGTGTTTGTATCGAGAATGTAATAAGGGCCTTCAATTCTTAATGACTCTGATATTTAGAAACTGTTGAGATCGAAACAAAGTCCTTCAATTCTTAATGGCTCTGCTGTTTAGAAATTGATGAGATCGAAACGAAGTCCTTCAATTCTTAATGGCTCTGCCATTTAGAAATTGATGAGATCGAAACGAAGTGTAGTGTAGTGTAGTGTAGCGCAATGTAGTGAGACTCGTAGATACAAGGATATCCTACTATTGCAGGAACAGCTAGCAGAATGGTATGCGAAGCTCTGATGGGGATAAATTTGTTAAAATTTATTCCATATATAAAGAGATAGCTGTATGCGCAGGATAGTAGCAAGAATTCATAAAAATTCTTACCTTTGAAGATACGATCATCTTCGGAAACGATTAAAACTATTTTTACTGAAAGGTTATTGATTGGAACCGGGGATATGCAAGGCATACTGGAATCGTAAGTCCCCATATATGATGGTTTCCAGTGATCTTTGCTTGTTGAAATCGGTCATCTATCGAAAGCTGGTGTGAAGAATTCGGTCCAAAAGTTATATTAATCCCCCTGTCTATATTTCTTAGTTTATTATCTATGGAAGGAAGGAGACGACCCTTACTTGTGGGGGATGAATTATTGATAGGAGTGTTTTTATTCCATGGTAATTAAATTCTAAATATTGTAAATGCTGTTTATTATTTGTTAGAGCAAATTCTGCTGTAAATATCTAGCAAGATATGGATATAGGCTAATATTTTATTAGAGAGAAACAATCTGTGCTTGAACCTTGGAATAGATACAACTGCTGTTTGATTTTTGTTTAAGTAATCTATAGAATACAATAGAGGTAGAGGGGATGGGAATGTATAGTGAAGAAAATAACGATAAGAGATGTTGCTAAACTAGCTGGAGTTTCAGTAAGTAGTGTCTCACATGTTTTTAATGATTATGAGGATATTAGCGAAGATACAAAGAAAAGGGTTCAAGAGGCTGCCAAACAGCTTGGCTATATCCCAAACTCTGCTGCACGCAGTTTGTCAAGCAAACAAATGAAAACAGTTGCACTTATTCTAAATGATATTAATGCTATTGCTCGAGGAGTGGCAATGCCCTTAGAAATCATTTCTGGTGTTAGTGAATATTTAGATGATACAAAGTATGAGTTTGTATTCTATTCTACGAATTTAAAGAAGCAAAATGAAAAAACACTTAAACAGTTTTGTAGCGAGCATAATATTTCAGGGGTAATTATTCAAGGTCTGCGCACAACTGATCCGTATTATGAAGAGCTGAAACAGTTTGATTTACCTGTAGTCGCTATTGATTTGTATATAGATAATACAGAAATTGGAATGGTTAGTATTGATAATGAAAAAGCAAGCTTTGAAATGACAAAGGCTCTCCTTAATAAGGGATTTCAGAATATCCTATTTATGAATGGGGATCCTAGGGCAACGGTATCTCTTGAACGTGAAGCAGGATATAAAGAGGCTGTAAAAAAGTCCCACGTAGTATTTGCTGACTATAGTGAGCAACGAGCATTTGAAATGATTTTGAAGCTATTCAAAATAAATGAGCTAGAGAAATATGATGCTATTTTTGCTGCTAGTGACCTTATGGCAATTGGTTGTTTGAAGGCATTGAAAGAGCTGGAACTAATAGATCAGATTGCTCTAGTAGGATTCGACGATATTACGTTAGCATCCTATACAACGCCAACATTAACTACTGTTCGACAAGATATTTTTAAAATTGCAAAGGTAGCTGCTGAAAACTTAATTGAACATATAGAAACAGGGCAAGCTAAACATTCTTTTGTTGATTTTGAATTGATAGAAAGACAGAGTGCAAAAATTTTTTGAAAAAAGATTGACATTGAAAGCGTTTCAAAATATAATCTGAATATAGCTAAAACGTTTTAGGAAGAGGTAGTATGAAAAATTTATTTTTTGTTCAAAGAGTTTTAGCAGCAATAATTGATTGGATTGTCATCTATTTGCCGCTGTATTTTTTAGTTAATGCAGTGTCAAGTGGTTATTTTACGCCAGAAATAGTAATTGCAGCTCTTTTTATTATTTACCATGTTGTGGCGGTTCACTCCTTTTGCGGAAAAACAATTGGAAAATCGTTCGCAAAAATCAAAGTAAAAGATACAGGTATAAGTATCATGGATGATAGCGTGCGGGAAGTGGTTAAGATTTTGTATTTTTTACCAATTTTAGGCTGGATAGTTGGATTGATTAGCATTGTTCTCTATTTCAAAACAGAGAAATTCTTGCATGATATCATAGCTAAAAGTGAGGTTGTTCTTTGTGACTGAGATGTCAACGGAGTCTCTTCTTTTAACAGTAGGAGTTACTTTTGCAGTGAGTTATTTCTTAGCTTGGTTCTATCGAAATAATTATGATCCCCAAAAAATACTAGTTGCCTATGCACTATATCTGATCCCCTTTATTATTTTAGGACTGCTGCTTCAGCTTAAATTAATTTTAATAATAGGAATTTACCTATTTGGATTAGTCGTCGTTATTTTTCGAAATAATACTTATTTTAATGAATAATTTTTTTTGCCAATTACTAAAACGTTTTAGGATAAAAATAATAAAGGAGTTCTCTGAAAAAATGTTTAGAGCAGTCTTATTTGATTTAGACGGTGTGATTACGGACACCGCAGAATACCATTACTTAGCTTGGAAAAAGCTGGCTAATGAATTGGATATCTCAATTGACAGAAAATTTAACGAGCAGTTAAAAGGAGTCTCAAGAGAAGAGTCTTTACGTCGTATCATAGCGGCCGGCGATAAGGAAAATAAATTTTCATTGGAAGAGCTTAATGCCCTGGCTACACGAAAGAATGATAATTATGTTCAAATGATCCAAGCTGTTTCATCAAAAGATATTTATCCTGGAATTTTAGAACTATTGAAAAGCTTAAAAGAAAAGAATATTAAGATTGCTCTTGCATCTGCTTCAAAAAATGGTTCTTTTCTTTTAGAACAAATGGGGCTGACAGACTATTTTGATATGGTTGCTGACCCAGAGAAAGTTAGTGCCAGTAAACCTGCACCAGATATTTTCTTAGCTGCTGCAGAAGGTGTCGGGGTAGATATTAAGGATGCTTTAGGAATTGAAGATGCTCAAGCAGGAATACAAGCAATCAAGGCTGCCGGGGCAGTACCGATAGGAGTTGGCAGTCCAGAGATTCTGGGAACAGATATTGCAGTTGTTAAGGATACAAGTGAATTAACATGGAACAAGCTGGAAACAATTTGGAATAAACAGTAGAAAGTAGGATAAAAGTTGGCAAAAATGAATTATCTCAAAGATAAACTTTGGCAAATTGAAGAACTAGGCTTTGACAGTAAATATTTAGGTAAGACAGAAAGTATCATGGCACTGGGAAATGGCTATCTCGGCACTCGAAGTGCTGCAGAAGAACACTATACTAATGAACGCCGTAATACATTTGTTGCGGGAACATTCAACAAATTTGATGAAAATGAAGTGAGTGAACTACCAAATATTCCTGATTTGTGGTGGATGGATTTTATTATTAATGGTGAAAATTTTACCTTGGAAAAAGGAAAAGTATCTAATTATAGTAAGCGCTTAAATTTGAGGACAGGTGAACTAACACGCGAATTTGAATGGACATTTGAAACAATAAAGTTACAGTTTACCTTTCGCCGTTTTGTATCCAAAGCTCGTCGACATTATTTATCAAGTCTGGTGGAGATAAAAAATTTAGCAGAGCAGTCTGCTCGCATTCAAATTTGTTCTGGTATAGATGGTCAAGTTACAAACTCAGGAAGTCAGCATTTTACTGAAGGGGAAAAAGGCTTAATAGACGGCAGGTTCATGCAAATGATGCCGCGAACGAAAGACAGCAAAATTGATTTTGTTTTCACTGTTGCTCATGATATAAAAGCAGCCAATGTAAGTGAACGCATCGAAATGGGTCGGCGTCAAATCTTTATGAATTACTTTTTTGATCTTCCATCAAAAGAAAGCGCTTTGATAGAAAAAAGAATGAGTGTCTATACCTCTATTGATAATGATCTTTCTAATCATCAGGCAGCTGCCATTCGCCAAACGGCTATTTCTGAAATGAAAGAAATCGAAATGCATTCTTTTGATGATCTGTTAAATGAATCGTCAAGAAAATGGGAAGAGATTTGGAATAAACACCCTATCAAAATTGAATCAGAAAATTTTAAAGATCAATTAGCTATCCATTTTGCAAAATATCATTTACACATAATGACACCTGCTCATGATAATCGAATGAATATTGGTGCCAAAGGTTTGAGTGGGGAAGGCTATAAGGGACACACTTTTTGGGATACAGAAATTTTTATGCTGCCATATTTTAATTTCACACACTCTGATATCGCTAAGAGCTTAGTGACCTATCGATATTTAGGTCTCGATGGTGCTCATAAAAAAGCAAAAGCAAACGGATATGAAGGAGCCCAATATCCATGGGAAGCAGCAAATCCGACTGATGGAGAAGTAACACCAGTTTGGGGTGCTGCAGATATTGTCACAGGACAATCAACCAAAATTTGGTCAGGCTTCATTGAGCAGCATATTACAAGCGATGTAACGTTTGGAGTAAAGCAGTACATTGATGTTACCGGGGATAAAGAATTTGCAGAGGAAAAAGCTTATGAAATTCTATTTGATACTGCTAAGTTTTGGGGAAGCAGGTTGGAGTACAATACTGAAAAGGACTGCTATGAGATTAGAGATGTTATTGGACCAGATGAATATAAGGAGCATGTTAACAATAATGCCTATACAAATTATACAGCACATTGGAATGTCACTTACGCTCTAAATTTAGCTGAAGAACTCAAAGAAAATCAACCTGTCCTTTTTGAAAAGCTGAATCAAAAATTGGAATTGGAGCGTGTACTCAGTGACCTGGAACAAAAGGTTGATAAAATCTTTTTACCACAGCCTACAGAAGAAGGGATTATTCCAGAGGATGATTCATATTTAGAGAAGGAAGTCATTGATTTGTCTAACTATAAGGCAGTAGATGGAGTTGATGGATTGTTCCATGATTATAATTTAGAGCAAGTAAATGAAATGCAAATAACAAAGCAAGCAGATGTGTTATTGCTCTTATACTTGTTCGAAGGATTATTCTCTCATGAACTGAAATTAAAAAACTTTGACTACTATGAACCAAAAACAACTCACGATAGTTCACTGAGTCTTTCCACACATGCCATTCTTGCTGCTGATCTTGGGAAACTAGATGAATCCTATGAATTCTTCAAAAAAGCCTGCAACATTGATATGGGGGAATACATGAAATCTTCAGATGATGGTATTCATGCTGGAAGTCTCGGAGGAATCTGGCAAATGATTGTTTTTGGCTATGGCGGTGTTCGTATGATTGAAGGGCAGTTGAGAATTGAACCTCATCTGCCAAATGCCTGGAAAGAATTAACGTATGGATTTGATTATCAAGGACAGTCTATCACTGTTAAAGTGACTAGCGATGGATTTGAATTGACAAAAGAAGCGAATGGAGCTGATATAACGTTTATTTCAAAAGGGAAAAATTACACATTAAAAGACCGATTACAACTATCTTAGGAGGATGATTATGAAAAAATGGAGAAAATTATTTATGGTTGGGATTTTAGCTGTTGCTTCAATTAGTTTGGTTGCATGTGGAAACAACAGCTCTGATAATGGAAAAGATGAGACTGATTTTAATGGTAAGACCTTGAAATTAGGTGTTTGGGGAGGAAATGAGTCAGAAGAAAAATCCTTAAAATCTTTGATAACGGATTTTGAAGAAGAGACAGGCGCAAAAGTAAGTTTAAAGACATATACAGATTATAATACGCAAATTCAAACAGATTTAATCGGTAAAACAGCACCGGATGCATTTTATGTAGATTCCTCATATTTTCCATTTTTAGTAAGTAAAAAAGCTCTTGCACCATTAGATAAAGAAGGATTTTCAGCAGATAAATACTATGAAAATTTGATAAATTCATTTAGTGATGATGGCAATCTTTATGCTATTCCTAAAGATTTTTCAACATTAGCTTTGTATAAAAATACAGGTATTTTTGAAGAGGTTGGTGTTGATTCTGACTCTGTTCCCGGTTCTTATGAAGAGTTAATCGATTGGTTGCCGGGTTTTCAAAAAAAATTAGATGAAAAGTATGGTGAGGGAAAAGTAAAAGCAATGAGCTATACTGCCGAACTTTCGCGCGCCTATCATTTGGCGGCCCGTGATGGAGCGGAGCCGATAATGGAAGATGGTATGCCTAACCTTGAAGATGAAAATGTTGTAAATAATCTGTCTATTCTTAAAGAATTGATTGGTACGGATGCTGTAGTAACCCCTCAAGAGATTGGTGCCGGGTGGAATGGAGAAGCATTTGGTACAGGGAAAATTGCAATGATGGATGAAGGAAACTGGGTGTATCAAACGTTGAAAGATGAATTCAAAGATATCAACTTTTCAGTTTCACCAATGGCGACATACAAAGGAGAAGAAGGCGGCATGATGTTCTCTGTTGGCTGGGGCAAATACGCCGGAACGAACAGCTCGGCTTTGGCAGATGCTTGGATCAAATTTGCTACTGGTAAAGAAGGTATGGCGAAATGGGTAAATGGTACTGGAACATTACCAACACGAGATGATGTAGCAGAAACAGCAGATGTTAGTAAAAATGAAGATTTGAAGATTCATCTCACTGCAGTTGATTATTCTACTGTCTGGCAAAAAGGAACCAGCCTGACTACGATTAATAATGCTTATATGAATTATTGGCCGGATGTTGCTTCTGGGAAAACAACTCTGGAAGATGCAATGAAAAAAGCTGACAAGCAAGCCATTGAAGATATTAAAAAAGCTGAATAAGCTGCGTAGGAGGTCAAGGCAAACACTCATGGGGACAAAAGTTTTCATGAGTGTTTGTCCTGAACTCACTCGGAACATTCTTTAAGCTTGTTAGAATAAAGATGGTTGGTCTTAAGGAGGAAAAAATGGAAAAAAGAGTGAAAAAATCAAAAAGAGAAATCAATAAAATAATGCAAGGCTATGCTTTTATCCTACCTGCACTTCTAGTTTTGTTGGTATTTTTTGTTATTTCAATTGTTTTTGCTATCTATTTATCATTCAATAAAGTTGATTTATTTACTGGTGAGTATACGTGGAATAACTTTGAAAACTATATAAATATATTTAAAGATACAAGGAGCTTAATCGCTTTGAAAAATACGGCAGTTTTTGCTCTGTTCGTTGTTCCTATTCAAACAATCATAGCCCTTGTAATGGCGTATGTTCTAGCAAGCCGTGATGTTAGAGGAAAGAAAGTTTTTCGGATGATATATTTTTTACCTACACTGACGAGCTCCAGCGCTTTGACAATCATCTTTATGTTCTTATTTAATATCAATGGACCCATCAATGATTTTTTTATAAATTTAGGTTTGTATAATACGCCAATCAATTTCTTGCAGGAACCAGAATATGCATTAAAGGTTATTATGGCAATGAATATCTGGTCAACTGTACCTTATTTTATGACTATCTATCTTGCATCCTTAGTGGACTTACCTTATTCTCTATATGAAGCAGCTGAAATTGATGGAGCGAATGCCTTAGAAAAGCTGCGATTTGTTACGATCCCTTATCTGCGACCAATCACAACGTACGTCATAATAACAGGAATTATAGGAACTTTTCAAATGTTTGACCAAGCGTATATCTTTAGTAACGGAAGCGGTGGACCTAATAATTCTACTCTGACACTCAGTCTTTTAATTTACCAAAATGCATTTGGACAAATGCCAACCATGGGATTTGCCGCAGCCTTAGCTGTTGTTTTATCGATAATAATTTTTATTGTAAGCCGTATCGCTGAAAAATTAAATGGAGGAAAATAATGAAAAAGACAAAAAAACAGCAATTTTTTAAGATTTTATTGTATGTGATCTTGATTTTATATGCTTTGATAACCTTCTATCCATTTATTTGGGCGGTAGCTGCAAGCTTTAAGCCGTTAAAAGAGATTGTTTCCGGTGGAATGAATATTTTTGGCGGCGATTTTACATTGGCGAATTATCAATATATTTTAGGACGAAGTGAAAATTTTCCACGTTGGTTTATGAACTCATTGATTGTATCGATCATAGGTACAGCAGTCAATTTATTTTTGAATACAATGGCCGGATATGCTTTAGCTCGGATTACCTTTCCAGGTCGTGAGCGAATTTATTGGGGAATGCTGGCAATGATGATGGTGCCTGCTCAGGTCTTATTAATTCCCAACTACTTAATTATTTCAAGTCTTGGGATGAAGGACAGCTTTACAGCCTTGATTTTACCCGCTGCAATTAATATCGGAAATATTTTTATGATGCGGCAGTTCTTTTTGAGCTTCCCTCAAGAGGTAGAAGAAGCGGCAACAATTGATGGATTATCTCGAACAGGAACTTTCTTTAGAATTGTAATGCCTTTAGCTAAACCCAGCATTTCGACTCAAGCTGTTTTTGTCTTTATGGGTTTTTGGAACGAGTTCTTAAAACCGATGCTTTACATGACAACACCATCTAAGTATACTTTGACATTAGGACTGCAAACATTTAAATCACAAAATGCTGGTCAACGCTGGGATCAAATTATGCCGGCAAGTATTATCTCCATCATTCCAATTGTTATATTGTATGTTATTTTTAATAAATACTTTCTGCAAGGTGTTCGGATGGATGGTGAGAAATAGATTTTATCTTAGGGGGTATCTGAAAACTCAAGCGGTGAATACTATAGAACTCATCGTCATAGATACTCGCTTATGAACCACATAAGCCGTGTTTTCTTCCTTGATTTCAACTAAAGTCACTGAAAAATTCAAATCTTACTAACTTTTCAGACACGCCCCAGCATTCTTATCTGTAGATTTATTTTCTCTGTTTTTGTTGATAAACCCTTGTTAATAGTCGAATACGGTTAAATAAGAGCTGTTTGGTAAGAGAAAGAAATGATAGGATGTGTGTTTGAGTCAGTGAAAAACAAAAAGATCGGACAATCAAGAATTTCCATAGTATTAAAGGAAAATCGGGAATCAGCAGCTGCCTTACAAGGATCGTTACAGCTGATTTAACTTGATTCAGCAATGGAATCGGACAACCAAATTTCGCAGCCGAGTCGCTTGCGGCTCACTGCCCGAATGTTTGACCATGACGATTCTTGCAGTTGTGTTTTACAGAAGAGTAATTTCCGGACAAGACACTAGAACACGTACTAGGCAAGCTGCTGTTTAGAGAACTATTTAGGAATAAATGACCTGAGTAAAATTTTTATTTATTCTTAGATTACCTAAAAATATAATTATGAATTAGGAGTAAGAAATAGATGATTAATGATTTTATTTTAACTTTAGATGATTTAGGAAATACCTCTGTTCAAAATATTGAAACCCTATTTGCTCAAGCAAATGGTGCTATAGGTGTTCGTGCTAGTCTGCCTATGCCGGTAAAGGAAAGTAATCCATGTACTTTTTTGAATGGATTTTATGAAAGTAATGAGATTAACTATGGAGAAAATGCATATGGATATGCCAAAAATCATCAAACAATGGTTAATTTATTTGACTTAAGAAGTGTGGAACTGGCTATTGACGGAGATGACAATCTTTCTTTGTGTTCTATGAATGTCGAGTTGGATATGAAACGAGGTATTCTAACAGAAATATTTATCTATAAAACAGCTGATGGAAAAAAAATTGAATATGAGCTTGAAAGCTTTACTAGCCATTTCAATCGAAATACTTATGCTCAAAAGATTAGGATTAGAGCAATCAATTTTTCCGGAAAAATACAAATTACTAAAAAGGCAATCCCTATTTCAGTGGAGGAGAGCCTTGAATTTGATCCAAGAATTAAAAAAATCAGCGTTAATTTGCTTCACGAAGGAAATAAATTTACTACACCAAATAGCTGCCTGAGTCTGCATGTCAGGTTTGATACTTTTTCTGAAGAGTTGTTAATTGATGAAGGGGAAACATCGACTTTCACACAACTCTATCAGATTTCTCGTGAAAATAAATTTGACTCTGTTCACTACGATGAGCTTAAAGAACAACAAATCGAAATTTTCAAAAATTTTTGGGAAAGCTCAGATATTGAAATAGAAGGTGATGCTCAGCTTCAAAAAGGAATTCGTTTCAATTTATACCACCTCTTTAACTCGGCAGGACGTGATGGCTTTAGCAATTTTTGTGCTAAGGGACTAACAGGAGAAGGATACGAAGGACATTATTTTTGGGATACGGAGATTTATCTATTGCCTTTCTTTATTTATACACAACCGGAAATAGCTAAAAGCTTATTAACCTACCGTACAAATATTTTGCCCAAAGCACAAGATAGAGCCAAAGAACTGGGAATGAATGGGGCTCTTTTTGCCTGGCGTACAATCAATGGTGAAGAAACCTCTGCTTATTATCCTGCTGGAACGGCACAAGTTCATATTAATGCAGATATCACCTATGCATTTGAACTATATGAAAAAGTAACAGGGGATGCCGAGTTTATTGAGATAAATAGTGAATTAATTTTTGAAACTGCTAGATTTTGGTCAAGTTACGGCTTTTTTTCAAAGCGAGGCTTTGAAATTCATGGAGTAACTGGACCTGATGAATATACTGCGTTAGTGAATAATAATTATTATACAAATAAAATGGCGCAAAATAATCTCTATTATGCAGTTCAGCTTTCAAATCGGCTGAACGAAAATAACGATGAAGCAAAGCTTTGGCAGCGTTGTGCTGATCAAATGTATTTTAGCTTTGATGAGACTTTGATGATTACTAATCAGGATGATACATTTTTAAGCAAAGAGATATGGGATTTTGAAAACACGCCTGAGGAAAACTATCCATTGCTCTTACATTACCATCCAATGATTATTTATAAGTATCAAGTTTTGAAACAAGCAGATACTATTTTAGCTCATATGCTTTTCGATGTTCCTGTTGAGCAAGTCGCTCGTGACTTTGATTTTTACGAACCATTAACTACACATGATAGTTCACTTTCCAAAGCAGTGTATGGTGTCGCAGCAAGTAAGCTAGGCAGAAAAGAGCTGGCATATCAATTTTTTAAAGAAGCAGCAATAATGGATTTAGAAGATCATCAAGGAAATGCCAGTCATGGGATTCATGCGGCTAATATGGGAGGTTCTTGGCTAGGCTTAATCTATGGATTTGCTGGACTTACCTTTACTAATGGTGAAATTTCAGTTAAAAATAATTTGCCTAAAGAGATAAAATCATTGAGCTTTACACTGACTATTAAAGGTGAGAAGAAAAAAATTATTATCAAATAAAAAAATGCTTTTGTGTTAAAAAATAGAATACTTTTTCTGGTAGTGTATTGACTAAGTTAAACTTAAGTTATGACTCTAATCCAAGAAACGTGCATCCAGCACGGGAATAACGCAGCAGAAAATGTCGCGTTGTTCTCTCCTATTAATTGGCAGCTGCTCCAATTATGGGGTGAATGTTTCACCTTTAAAGATTGTCGTCTGTCTAGCATTCTGCTGGATCAAGGGGATGGACTCTGTTTAAAGATTGAATGCTTACACATTCAAATTTAAATAGAAGGTAGCTAACCGCAGAGACATACAAAGACTTTTAGGAGGGATTGTGATATAAGTACCCCTAAAGCCGAATAAACGGTGTTCCAGTCTTTGTATGAGTCGAGCATTCATAAGAAGTGTAGGATCAAGCTCTTATGAAGAAGCTCTGTCACAACCCTTTTTTTTACTAGATGAAGGAGGAAACTGTATCAAAAGTTTATCGAAGGAAGTTAATTCTTTTAGAGAGGATGCTTCCGTATTTTTTGGTTTATCTCTTAATCTGTGATTGAGCCATAAAGAATGCCAACCAGCATTATGCGCACCAACGACATCATTTTCAAAGCTGTCTCCGATATAAAGAGCAGTCTGAGGATCAAGCTGCATCTGTTTCGCAGTTAGATCAAAAATTTCTTTTTGAGGTTTTTGAAAACCGGTACTTTGAGAAATAAAGATATTGTCAGATGGAATCCATGCTTCGATTTTTAACTGTTTAATCTTTTTGTACTGGTGGTCAGTAGGGCCATTTGTAATAATCCCCAAGGGAATCTGTTTTCCCTTTAAATAGTCAAACACTCGAACGATTTCAGGATGCATCTGGATATTCCCTAATTCATCTTCATAGACCTGTTGAAAAGCGCAACTTTCTTTTTCTGTTAACGAGGACCAGCCAAAATCTTTCAGAGATTCAGCTAATCGATAAAAGCGCATAATTGCCAATGACCATTCACCAGAAGTTGTTTTTTCAAAAACACTGTCGCTATGGTGACGGAAGCGAATATAGAATTTGGGTATCTCTTCATTAGGAAATGTAGGGAAAATCTTTTTTACAGCAGAATAAAAAGGAACCTGCTGGTCATAAACAGTATCATCAACATCAAACACAACGGACTTTAACAACAAAAACAACTCCTTTTGATTAGGGTGTGTCTGAAAACTCAAGCGGTGAATAGTTTGATGATTTTTATAGAATGCATCGTCATAAATACTCGCTTATGAACCACATAAGCTGTGTTTTCTTCCTTGATTTCAACAAAAATCACTGAAAAATTCAAATGCCACTAACTTTTCAGACACACTTTAGTTTCAGAAAAATATTTAACTCTTTCATTGTAATTGATTTATTTAAAAAAACAAAGCTGGTTTTGAATGATAGACTAAATTCAGGCTTAAATAAATATATTTTAAGCTATTTACAATAAGAAAGGGCAGATTTAAACAAATAAAACAGCTCCCCCCCCTAAGTTATGAAGACAGAAGCTGTTAGGTTCGATGCATGTATTTTGACAGTACAAAAAATGGACACAGATGAGATCAGGCGACTTTGATGTATTTTCTCGATTTTCAGCAGAATAAAGAAATTTTCAGATGTTTTTACAAAATTTACCAACTTCTTTTGCATCTCAAATTTTCTTTTCGTATAATAGGAGGCGTGCATGTGAAAAGGAGGGGGACGATGACATGTTAAAACGTTTTTTTAGTTATTATAAACCATATAAGGGATTATTTTTATTGGATTTCAGCTGTGCAGTTTTGGCTGGACTTTTAGAGCTGGCTTTTCCGGTGGTTGTTAATCAGGTTTTGGACAAGCTGATGCCGAAAGGAAATTTTCGTTTAATTGCCTTGGCTTGTTTTGGTTTGTTTGTTTTCTATGTTCTCAATACAATTCTCCAATATATTGTTGTGTTCTTTGGACACAAGCTTGGAGTCAATATAGAAACTGATATGCGCAGGGAGCTGTATCAGCATTTGCAAACTCAGCCATTTGAATATTATGACAATCAGAAAACGGGGAAACTGATGAGTCGCTTAACAACAGATTTATTCGAAATTTCTGAGGTTGCCCATCATGGACCGGAGGATATTTTCATTACGATTATGACCTTATTAGGTTCATTCATGCTGATGCTGAGCTTTCATGTCAAACTGGCGCTTGCTACATTTGTACTAATTCCGTTCATTGCAATTGCCCTGATTTTCTTTAATAAGAAAATGACAAAGGTTAATACCAGAATTTATGATAATCTGGGGGAGTTTAATGCAGGAGTGGAAGCTTCTGTAAGCGGGATTCGAGTGACACAATCCTTTGCCAACGAACCGTTCGAAAGTGAGCGTTTTGAGGGATTAAATCAAACATATAGACAGTCAAAAATCCTATTTTATAAGATTATGGGGATCAGCTCAGCTTACAATTATTTGATGATTCGTCTAATTAACTTATTTACACTGATTTTTGGCGGGTACTATATTATTAAAGGAGAGCTTACTCAGGGAGAGTTTGTTGCTTTTATTCTACTGGCCAATGTTTTCGTTCGTCCAATTGAAAAAGTAAATACGATGATTGAAAGTTATCCAAAGGGAATTGCAGGATTTAAACGCTTTGCCGAAGAAATGGATAAGAAACCGACCATTCTAGATCGTCCCAATGCTGTTGCGGTTACACATTTAACAGGGGATATTGAATATAAAGATGTTTCATTTTCATACGCAGATGCCACAAAGGTTTTAAGTCATATTAATCTTTCGATTCAAAAGGGAGAAACGGTGGCTTTCGTGGGACAGAGCGGTTCCGGTAAAACAACATTGTGTAATTTGCTGCCAAGATTCTATGATGTGACGGGCGGAGAAATTACAATTGACGGTATGGATATTCGGGAGATGACTCTTGCATCTTTAAGAAACCAAATCGGTATTGTTCAACAAGATGTTTTTCTGTTTCCTGGTTCGATTCGCGAGAATATCTCCTATGGAAATCTGGATGCCAAGGAGGAAGAAATTCAACAGGCTGTTAAGCTTGCACATCTGGAAAAAGTCATTGATTTACTTCCTGAAGGCTTGGACACAATCATTGGGGAGCGGGGAGTAAAACTTTCCGGCGGGCAGAAACAACGTGTAGCAATTGCACGGATGTTTCTCAAAAATCCACCTATTCTGATTTTAGATGAGGCAACATCAGCTCTTGATACAGAAACAGAGCAGGTTATTCAGGAATCATTGAATTCACTGGCTGCCGGCAGAACAACGCTGATTATTGCTCATCGACTGGCTACAATTAAGCATGCAACACGTATCATTGTGGTTAGTGATAAAGGAATCCTCGAAGAAGGAACCCATCAGGAGCTGATGGATAAAGGCGGACATTATCGACGTCTTCATGATGCTCAGTTTAGAAGATAAAGTGAGGTCGGGACAAAAGCGATCAGCTCCGAGAATTAAGAAGGACTATCCGAAAGTAGTTTCTCATATTTTCAGGATAGTTCGGCTTAATTCCGAAGGAGTTGCTCCTGCGGTTACTCGTCGCAAAAAGAATTTTTGCTTTTATCCCGCCGTTTATTCGGGTTTAGATATGAAGAGAGTTTGGAACTTTAATTCTGTTCCAAACTCATTTTTTTGTCTATTTATTTATTATTTTCTTCTGACTTTTCTCCCCAACCCCACTGCGTTTTTCATTTTCTGCAATGTTTTATTTGCGACAAAACGAGCTCGTTCTGCGCCGCGGTCTAATATGTCATCTAATTCATCTGAAGCGAGAATTTCCTGATGTCTTTTCTGAATTGGAGAAAGGAGGGATACAACTGCTTCTGCAACATCTGCTTTGAATTCTCCATAGCCTTTATTTTCATAGGAAGCAACTAGTTCGTCAACAGAACGATTTGTTGCAGCGGAGTAAATACTCAGCAGGTTTGAAATTCCTGGTTTATTTTCTGGATTATATTCAATAATTCCTGTAGAATCTGTCACTGCTGATTTAATTTTTTTGCGAATTACATCTGGAGTATCCAGCATGGAAATGAAGCCTTTAGGATTACTGTCTGATTTGCTCATCTTACTTGCTGGATTTTGTAAACTCATGATTCGGCTGCCATATTTTGCAATTTGTACTTCAGGCATTGTAAGAATCTCCTGATTTGGCTGTGCATAACGTTTGTTAAAACGCTCTACGAAATCACGTGTCAATTCCAAATGCTGCTTCTGGTCCTCTCCAACAGGAACTAAGTTCGCATTGTAAAGGATGATGTCCCCAACCATCAATGGAGGATAAGTCAGAAGACCGGCGCTGACACCTGCTCTTCCATTGTTTTGAGATTTATCTTTGAACTGTGTCATCCGTTCCAGTTCACCAATTGTTGTATTGCATTGAATAATCCAGGCAGCCTCAGCATGAGCTGAAACTTCAGATTGAATAAAGATTGTTGATTTGTCAGGATTGATTCCAACCGCCAGATAAAGTGCAGCAAGACTGCGTGTCTGCTGTCTTAATTTTTGAGGGTCCTGAGGTACAGTAATTGCATGTTCATCGACAATACAAAAGTAACAGTTATATTCATTCTGTAGGTTAATGAACTGCTTTAGTGCACCGATATAGTTGCCGATTGTTGGTACTCCGCTAGGCTGAATACCTGAAAAAATTGTTTCCATAATTAACCACCCTATTTTCTTAATTGCGCATATAAAACAGTATACAATTAATAAAATGAAAAGAACAGAAATTTTTCCAGGATGTGTCTGGAAACTATGGAGGGAATGAGTTGCCAGTCCCATTGCTGCAGGAACATCTAGTGGGATGGTATGTGTTCGACGATCCGTTGAATTTGCTAAAATTCACCCAAAGAATTGGAGGATATTTTGTCAGTTTCACTTGTGTAGAAACATCTAATGAAATTGCCAGTCTCACTAAGATAAATAAACTAGTGAGATGGTAGGCAATACTCTGATAGAGATAAATGGGTTAAAATTTAGATCCTTATCAGGAGTTTGCTCCCACGCTTTTTCGAATGCTCGTCGTATGTCTTAAGGACATACAAGACATGCTATATGCGCAAGCCTCGATAAATGTTCTTTGAATAAAGACTAGCTCATCTAGGAGCGTTAGCAGGATGACATGCACTGCTCTGCTGGGGATAAATGTGTCAAAAAGAAATAGCTGTATGCAGACGGTAAGCTTTGAATGTGTAAATATTCAATCTTTAAACGGAGTCAGCCCCCTTGTTTCAGCAGAATGACAATCAGATGAATTAGCAATAATTCATTTTGGGGTTAAAAGCTTGCTCCTGCGCTTCTTCGACTGTTCGTCTCCTATCCAGCAGTCTCATATATAATACTATTGGATAGTTGTCAGCACATTTCTTGGATTAAAAGCCCAACTTAGCTTTAAATCGATCGGCATACTAGCGTTTTTAGACAGGTACTAAATCCCATATCAATTCTTTCGTCTCTGAAAAGATGATAATAGTACAGTTTTTTCAGCTGTAATAGTTGTGAAAATTATTACAGGAAGATAAGGAATGTTATAACGTTATTACTCAAAGGTATTAATTTGACTTTATTAGTAAAATAAATAGAGAGAAAATTACAAAAAACATTTTTTTTCTTCAAAATCCTCTAGTATTTCCACTTGAAATTCGGTATACTGTATTTGGAAGAGAAATCTAATATAACTTCTTTTCTAAATAAAATAACTAACTCATAAGAGGAGTGATGCGCAATGTTGACACTGTATACTTCCCCAAGTTGTACTTCATGTCGAAAGGCTCGTGCGTGGTTACAAGAACATGAAATTCTTTTTAAAGAAAGAAATATTTTTTCTGAACCGTTAGATATTTCTGAATTGAAAGCAATTTTAAGAATGACAGAAAATGGAACAGAAGAAATTATTTCTACTCGTTCTAAAGTCTTCCAAAAGTTAAACATGGATCTTGATGAACTTCCACTGCAAGATTTATTAGAATTGGTTAAAGACAATCCAGGATTGTTGCGTCGACCAATCATGATCGATGACAAGAGACTGCAGGTTGGCTTTAACGAAGATGAAATCAGACGCTTTTTGTCAAGAGACGTTCGTCAACTTGAGTTACGCCAGGCACAATTGATGGCTGGTTTATAAAACTGTAAGTTAATTATTGTGGTATTGAGAAGTTTGGACAAAGTCCCAAAATAGTTACAAATAAAATAATGCAGGATACTTACTGATTCTGTCCGTTTATTCCTGCAGGTTTTAAAGAGTTCTGTTCACATTTACTTGTTAAATTGTGTAGGACTCTTTTTTTTGTCGGCAAATACTTTTTCCAGAGTTAACAGTAACTTTATTTATTATGAAATTTATAATGTCTGGTGTTTATTTTTCAAATAAATGAACTTTTCTCTTTACTTTTGAGGTGATTGCTATACAATTAACCTAGAAGTAGTTTCCTGACTTGAGCAAAAAGCGAGGTGGAACCAGATGGAAATGGAACATATTAATGAAAATACAATTCGAGTATTGATTGGTAATGAAGACTTGGCAGATCGTGGGATTACTTTCCTGGATTTGTTGGGGAATCATAAGGAAGTAGAAAACTTTTTCTACAGTATTTTGGAAGAAGTGGATATTGAGGATGAGTTTCAGGGAAGTGAAGCTGTTACTTTTCAGGTCCTGCCTAAAAGTGATGGTCTAGAATTGTTCATCAGTAAGAACGCTTCTGTTGATGATGTTCCTAATATTGGCAGCTTCAATGACTTAAGTTCTGATGAAGCAAGTGAGATGATCAGAAAACAACTTGAAGCAAGCTATGTGGATGAGACAAAAGATCTGGTTGATGACAGTGTCCGAAGTTTTGTTCTTGAATTGAGCAGTTTTGATGCAATGATTCAATTGGCTAATGAAATATATGCAAAGACAATGCTTGCCAACCTATATAAATATAAAGAAAAATATTTTTTACAGGTTATATTCTTTTTAGATGAAGTTTCTGTCCACGAGATGGAGAATGAATGGTCAAAATTACTAGAATTTGGGCAGGTAGCATCTGTTACTCCTGAAGTTCTTAATGAATACGGAAGTTGTATTATGGAACGTAATGCAATAGAATTAACGAGATACTACTTTCAATAACAAACTTGTCAGACCGAATCAGTTAATAACCGACTGATTCGGTTTTTTTGTTGTATAAAAAAATTGGAAACTGGAGATGGATACTTATTTTTTTGCGTATTATATTCAGAGGTGATTATAATGCTGACTGCAAAAACTGATACAGGAAAATTAGTCACGCTGATACAGACTGACCGGGATAAGATAAATGGCTGGAAGGCAACGGTATTTAGCTGTCCAATTTGTTATCAGCATGTTCGTTTAAAAATAGGAAAAATAAGAATTCCACATTTCGCTCATCTGTCTAATCAGTCGTGTGTATATTCCGGAGAGCAGGAGACCGAAGAACATTTATGGCTGAAACGTACGTTGGCAGAATGGTGTCTTCGATCTAAAATAGACTACCAGCTTGAAGTTTATCTGCCGGACTTAAAGCAGCGTCCTGATATACTGATTGGTCACTTGGCAGTGGAAATTCAGTGTAGTATATTAGCACCTGAAAAAATGTTGAAAAGGACACTTACTTACATAAAGCATGGCTATCAGCCGATATGGATTTGCGGGACCAAACTGTGGAATCCAGAGAGATTAAAGGACAGTACAAAACAATTTTGCAACTATACAAAAGAACTGGGCTTCCATATATGGTCTGCAGACTGGAAAAAAGAGAAGCTGGCTTTTCACTACCACTTGGAAGAGGATTCGGAAAAACACCTTTATTATGGAAGTAGAAGCTGGTCATTTTTTTATGGAAATTTAGGTGAACTATTGCAAGGGAATTTCGGAGCGCCTTTACTTCATTATAGAAGATATCAGCTTAAACTGGAAATGAGTAAAAATTATCGGACAATTACTAGAAAGCTGATTGCAAAAGACCGGAATATTATGAATGAACAGGCATATTTCTATGAAAGGTACTTACATTTGCTGGAGCTTCATCCCTGGTTTTATTATACGATCAATCAAACATTTATTTTCAAAGCACCTGCATTTATTCTTCGTCATCGAATTTGGGAATATCTGCTGAAGGCAAAACTACAAAAAATTTCAAAACTGGATATCTATAAAGCTGTGTATGAGCTTATCATTAAACAAGATATCCTTTATGATTTTCCGCTGGTTTTTAAAGGTGACTTGATAGAGTGGTATGTTTGCTATTTGATTGAGAGTCTAATGACCTTTGACTTGCTAAAGCAGGAACCTTATTCTGCTGATTTTTTTACTGTAACAGAAAATGTAAATAGTCTGTCAGTTAAATCAAAAACACCCTTTAAAAAGCTCGGTACTGGTCGAGTGATAAAGACTGGTACTCCATTAAAAATATGATACTATAGATAATATGAATGAAGGGAGTAATGTATATGAGCGATGCAAAACAATTACCAAAAAGAGAAGAACTTGCAACTGAATTAACGTGGGACTTAACTGCTATTTTTAAAGATGACGAAGCTTTCGAAAAAGCATATAGTCAGCTCTCAGAGGAAATAACGAAAGCTGAACAAATAAAAGGAACGCTTGGAAATGGCAGCAAAGCGTTTTTGTCTGGTATTGAATATCTGCTGGATGTCTATAGAAAAATTGAAGTGATCTATGTGTACGCGCATTTAAAAAACGATCAGGATACTGCGAATTCAGAACAGCAGGCGTTATATTCAAGGGCTGCAACATTATATTCAAAAGTTGGTGAAGCTGTAGCTTGGTTTGAGCCGGAAGTACTTTCACTTACTGATAAAGAAATATGGGGTTATTTTGAAGAAATGCCTGAATTGAAATCATACAAACACTTCATTGAGAATATTTTAGATAGTCGCGCCCATGTATTGACTGAGGATAAGGAAGCTTTATTGGCTGGAGCAAGTGAAATTTTTGGAGCTTCAAGCAATACATTTTCCATTTTGAATAATGCTGATTTAAAATTCCCTGTGATTGAAAACGAAAAGGGTGAAAAAGTTCAATTAAGTCATGGAGTTTACGGTCAACTAATGGAGAGTACTTCCAGAAAGGTAAGAGAGGCAGCATTTAAAGGACTTTACAGTGTTTATGAACAGTTTAACAATACGTTTGCATCCACTTTGTCTTCGCACGTAAAAACACATAATTTTAAAGCGAAAATCAGAAATTACAGCTCTGCCAGAGAAGCAGCACTAAGCAATAATCATATACCGGAAAGTGTTTATGAAACACTTTTGGAAGTAGTCAATAAAAACCTGCCATTATTGCATCGCTATGTAAGCCTGAGAAAACGGCTGTTGAATCTTGAGGAGCTTCATATGTACGATATGTATACGCCAATATTGGGTGATGCACCTGTAAGATATTCCTATGAAGAAGCAAAAGATAAAGCTGTGACAGCATTGGCTCCATTGGGAGAAGAGTACCTAAATGTTGTAAACGAGGCCTTTGATAATCGCTGGATTGATGTAGTGGAAAATCAGGGAAAGCGCAGCGGAGCATATTCGTCAGGTGCTTATGATACGTACCCATATATCTTGTTAAACTGGCATGACAGCCTTGATCAGCTGTATACACTGGTTCACGAGATGGGACATAGTGTTCACAGCTACTTTACAAGAAATAATCAGCCTTATGTATACGGAGATTATTCGATTTTCCTTGCAGAGATTGCATCAACAACGAATGAAAATATTTTGACTGAATATCTTTTGGAAACAGAGGCAGATCCTCGGGTAAGGGCCTATGTGTTAAATCACTATTTAGATGGTTTCAAAGGAACAATTTTCCGTCAGACTCAGTTTGCTGAATTTGAACAATTTATCCATGTTGAGGATGCAAAGGGAACACCCTTGACCAGTGAATATTTAAATGAAAACTATGCAGAATTGAATCAAAAATATTATGGACCGGAAGTCGCTGAGGACAAAGAGATTGCTTCAGAGTGGTCTAGAATTCCGCATTTCTACTATAACTACTATGTTTATCAATATGCAACAGGATTTTCCGCTGCTTCTGCACTTGCAGACAAGATTATTAAGCAGGAGCCTGAAGCTTTGGAAAAATACTTGAGCTATTTAAAATCCGGAAGCAGTGATTATCCGATTGAGGTGATGAAAAAAGCAGGTGTTGATATGACAAAACCGGCTTATATAGAAGATGCGATGAAAGTATTTGAATCACGCCTGGCAGAACTGGAAGAGTTGATAGAGACATTGGAAAAGAACTAGATTTTATTCAAATGAGTAGAAAAACAGTTGACTGAAGCGAAGATAATTTGTTATTGCTGCTTCTGGATTTAAAATGAGAAGAGGGTCTGCTCGGATAAAGATTATGAACAATAAAAGAAGGAAGCAGCAATTTATTCGGCTGTTTCCTTCTTTTAAAGTAAATGTAAATGTCCTTTTGGAACGGACTGTTCGTTATTGTCTGCCAACTCAAGCGAATCATGAAAATGAAGATAATTTTTTTCGGATGTTTCACACAATCGTTCGATTTGCTGAATGGATATGTCTCCCTCCACTAATACACCATAATCTCTATCACAGGCATAATTATAAATAACTGTAGATGGATGCTGAGTAACTCCCATTTCTCTTGCAATTTGCTGATCTATTTGAAATGACTCTTTAACAAAACTGGATTTACGATCATTTTTAAACATTTCTAAATCTCCGCCTGCATCAACAATCAAGGTTTCGGCTAAATCAGGTGAATAGCCAACTCCGCTTTCAGTAATCATACTTTGAAGATTCAGGAGAATATGACGGCCTTTCTTTTTTCCCTGCAGCTGTGCAGCTTTGAAATCTAATGCAGCAGAATAGGTTGTTTCAAACAGTTGATTTCTTCCTTTAATATCACTAGGGTGTATTCCATGTACTTTAAGCAGAAAGTCAATTGTTTTCATGTTCACCAAAGGGATCAAACGTAATTGAATTTTCCTATTTTCCGCCTGAGCAAATGTAAGTATCTCTCTTTCAATATCTAGACAAATACTCCCTAATGGATTCACGAACAAATAAATTTCAATCATTCATACTTCCTCCAATTCGACACTTTGACAATCTCCGCAACATGAACTAATCCTTGTAATTTAACAAAAAAACAGAATAAAAGAAACTAATCTGCTCAATTATTTTACTACCGGAGGTGCGAAGGAGCGGAAAGCATCATTCTTTGAATTTTGTTAGGACCGCTAATTTTTTCAATAGACAGAGTGTCTAACAATTCATTAAATGCTATTTTTCCAGTAACAGCATCCTCAACCTCTAATTCAAGTTCAAAATCATGGGTATCATTGTACCAACTTTCATCGAGAGCTAACAAACCTTGGGGAAGTTTTTTCTGTGCTCTTTTTGTTTTTAATTCACCAATAACTTGCAATGGACTATCAATGTTTAGTTCTTTCAGTTTTTGAAATACTTCACTTTCTTTAGGAAGTTTAAAAGCATGGATCATTTTATTCGCCTGTTCAAAACTCAGAGAATCTGTAATCTCCAGTAAGCCAACGGTATTAGGAATTTTCAGAGTTACCTCTGCTTTATCAGGCAATGTACGAATTCTTAAACCAATAGCTCTTTCTTTCAGTTGAAAGTCGAACGTATCGAAATAGGTATTCATCTGAATAAAAAAATCTGTTTCCTTAAATTTGAAGTACTCAGCAGTTCGGAAAAAGTTTTCTTTTGAGAGCAATGTTTTGTATTCAATTTCTAAATCTTTACTCATCCGAAACTCACCTTCTTCGTACTAATTTTCACACAACTTCCATAGTTTCGTCAAGAAAAGTGATTGAACTATTTGACTTTTTAGATAATCCTTATAATAGAATAAAAAATCCTATTTTTAATTGGTCTATGGTAAAATAGGCATTGGGTCAAATTCAAGGGAATTGAGGGAGAGATATGGAGAAAGATTGGAAACTTTTTCTTGCGCCATATGAACAAGCTGTTGGAGAGATGAAAGTCAAGTTGCGTGGGATACGCAAACAATTTAATGAGCTTAACAGACATACCCCCATCGAGTTTGTGACAGGTCGAGTAAAACCTGTAGACAGTATTCTCATGAAAGCCTCCTTACGAAAGATTCCGATGGATCGTTTGGAAGAAGAGATGCAGGATATTGCCGGACTGCGGATTATGTGTCAGTTCGTTGAGGATATTTATCAGGTTGTCGAAATTATTAGGAATCGTAAAGATTTGGAAATTGTACAGGAAAGAGATTATATTACGAATAAAAAAGAGAGCGGATATCGTTCATATCATTTGGTTATAGTTTATCCTGTTCAACTTGTGACTGGAGAAAAAAGGATTTTAGCAGAAATTCAGATCCGTACGCTGGCAATGAATTTTTGGGCAACGATTGAGCATTCCTTGAATTATAAGTATCAGGGAGTCTTTCCAGAAGAATTAAATGCCCGACTGCAGCGCGCCGCAGAGGCTGCGTATCAGTTGGATGGAGAAATGTCAGATATTCGGGAAGAAATTCAGGAAGCACAACACCTATTTTCTCATGGCAGAGGAAAAAATAAAAGAAGCTATTACAAAGAAGATCAGCCATAAAAAAGAATTTATAAAAAAATTTTTCAAATACTTCTTAACTATACATAGTAGAGAATTTGAAACTGTATTAATTTAAGGAGGAAGGGGGGCAGATCATGAAAGTGGCGATCGTTCATAATAATGAAGATAAATCAAAAAAGGTTGCTGAAGAGCTTTTGGTACTTTTAAAGAGGGAAAATATTGAAGTAACGAATCAAGAACCTCAACTGGTTATTTCCATCGGAGGGGATGGTACGTTGCTCTCAGCTTTCCACCGTTTCAGTCACCTGTTGAACAGTGTGAGATTTCTTGGTGTCCATACCGGACATTTAGGATTTTATACAGACTGGCGCGATTATGAACTGGAAGAGCTTGTAGAGAGTCTGCTGATGTCTCAGGAAAAAAGTATCAGCTATCCTTTATTGGATGTAAAAATCAGCTTTAGAGATGATCAGCCTGATAAGCATTTTTTAGCACTAAATGAGTCCACCATTAAACGTTCTAATCGAACAATGGTAGCGGATATCTATATTAAGGATGATCTGTTTGAGCGATTTAGAGGCGACGGGTTATCAGTTTCTACACCTACAGGTTCGACTGCCTATAACAAGAGTGTAGGCGGAGCTGTGATTCATCCAAGTATTAATGCCTTTCAGCTGGCAGAAATTGCTTCATTAAATAATCGGGTTTTTCGTACATTGGGCTCCCCTATGGTAATTGCCAGTAAAGAATGGGTGACGATTGTTTTGAAGGAACGCGGTGATTATATGATTACTGTAGATCAGTTAGATATATATCAGGAAGAGGTGGATACCATCCAATATCGCATTGCTGATGAACGGATACATTTTGCTTCCTATAAGCATACGCATTTTTGGAATAGAGTCAAGGATGCATTTATTAGCGAGGACTAGATAATTTATGGAATTTCAATGGGTTTACAAGAAGGAAGAGTCTCGGCAAATTAAGTCTTTTTTGAAAGAGCAGGGTGTTTCAAAAGGTTTGCTGGCGAAAATAAAATTTCAAGGCGGACGAATTACTGTGAATGATCGGGTGGAAAATGTTTTATTTAAGCTTTCGTTCGGTGATCAGCTGAAGATCGTTATCCCAGACGAAGGAGAGCATGAAACAATGCTTCCTTCGGAGGGGAGACTAGATATTCTATTTGAAGATGAACATTTTTTAATAGTAAATAAACCAGCTGGAATAGCATCTATTCCTTCTCAATATCATACAAGTGAAACCATGGCAAATCAGGTGAAGGGTTATTATAAGCGGATGAAGTATTCGGATCAGATCGTTCATATTGTCACCCGTTTGGATCGGGATACTTCGGGAGTCATGTTGTTTGCCAAGCATGGTTTTGCTCATGCGCTCCTTGATCAGCAGCTGCGCAAAAAGCAAGTTATTAAGATTTATTATGCTCTTGTAGGAGGAGCTGTCCATTCTTTAGCTGAACATGAAGAGATTATTGGTCCGATCAGCAGAGATACGTCCTCTTTATTAAAAAGGATGGTATCAGAGAATGGTAAATACGCTAAAACAGAGTACTGGCTGGCTGAAAAGCTGAAAGATTCAGCTTATGTAAAAATTCAGCTTCATACTGGAAGAACCCATCAAATCCGTGTTCATTTTGAAAGCATCGGCTGTCCGCTGCTGGGTGATGAAATGTACGGCGGTTCCATGGATTTAGGTATAAGAAGGCAGGCGCTTCATTGCAGTCAGTTGAGTTTTATTCATCCATTTACACAGGAAAAAATGAGGATTGATTCTCCAGTTGCGGAGGATATGAAAAGAATTATTGAAATAAGGTAGAACAGGAGGTTGCAGGAATGAATGAAGGACAGGAAATAGAGGAACAATTTGATAATTTGCTTACTTTCTTGGAAGAAGAGCAGATGAATGAATTTAGAGAGTTGTTTTTATCCCTTCATATCTATGAGCAGGGGCAGTTCTACCAATCTCTTGAAGCGAAGCAGCGTAAACAGCTATACAATTATCTGTCTCCAAAAGAACTGGCAGACATGTTTGATGTGATAGAAGAAGATAATGAGGACATGAAAGATTATATTGCTGAGATGCGTCCAGGTTATGCAGCAGAAATGCTTTCAGAGATGTATACGGATAATGCAGTTGACCTGCTGAACATGCTGGATAAAAGTCAGAAAGCAAAATATCTAAGTTTGATGAGTACAGAAGATGCCAGTGAAATAAAGGAACTGCTGCATTATGAAGATGATACTGCCGGCTCAATAATGACCACTGAATATGTATCAATTGTTGCCAATCAAACGGTTCGATCTGCAATGTACGTTCTGAAAACACAGGCAGATGTTGCAGAAACTATTTACTATGTTTATGTAGTGGATCAGGATAACCGTCTGGTCGGAGTAATTTCTCTACGTGATTTAATTATTAATGAAGATGATACTCTAATTAGTGAGATTTTGAATGAACGGGTAATTTCTGTTCATGTAGGAGATGACCAGGAGGATGTTGCCCAAACTATTAGGGACTATGACTTTCTGGCACTACCGGTTATTGATTATGACGATCACTTGCTTGGTATTGTCACAGTTGATGATATTATTGATGTCATTGATGATGAAGCTGCCAGCGATTATTCCGGTTTGGCTGGGGTTGACGTTGAACAAGTCAGTGAAAATCCATTTAAAGCAGCTTCAAAGAGACTGCCTTGGCTGATCACATTGCTTTTTCTTGGGATGTCCACAGCGACATTAATCAGTCATTATGAAGAGCTTGTTAGTGAAGCCAGTATTTTGGCTGTATTCATTTCATTAATCACAGGAACAGCAGGGAATGCAGGGACTCAATCTTTGGCGGTGGCGGTAAGGCGTCTGGCTGTAAATGATGAGAAAGACAGCAGCTTTGGTCGTCTAATTGTGAGTGAAGTGCTGACAGGGCTTGTCACCGGAGCGATTACTGGTTTGACAATATTCATTGTTGTTGGTGTCTGGAAACAAAACTTCCCGCTTGGTTTTGTCATTGGTATGGCGATGCTTTGTGCAATTACTGTTGCAAATCTTGCAGGAAGTCTGATTCCTATGCTGATGGACAAGCTGGGCTTCGATCCTGCTGTAGCAAGCGGACCTTTCATTACGACCTTGAGTGATTTAACCAGTGTACTGATTTATTTCAATATTGCCAGTATTTTTATGTACTATTTTATTTGAAAAGATGAGAAAAGAGGCTGTTACAAAGCTTCTCCATGCGGTGAGTAACGGCAGAGGCAACGTAAACTGAATATCAATCTTAATTCAGGGTACTCCTGTGGTTACTTGTCACAGTTGCTGTATGCATCGAGTAATTGCAGATGCAAGGCAAGGCGTTCTTATGCGGCTTCCTACTTGGTGCTCTACAAATTTTCTATGATCAAGTAGATATTGTTCATCACTTATATGACTTAAACTGTGACGAGTGTCTCACGAGGAAACATCTATTTTTTAACAAAATAGTAATTCTCAACACTTTCGGCTTATTATCGAAAGTGTTGTTTTTGGAACACCGTTTATTCGATTTTAAGGGTCCGAGACATACCAATGTCTGAGACCCTTTTTTTGGAGACATGACAGATTTAAAATTCACATCAAACTATCTTTGTTCCATGTGCTTCTTTGATGTTTAGTGCGTCTGTTATCTGTTGGATATTTTGAGTGTTGATTCCGCCACCGGGTAAAATGATGATTCTGTCTCCTGCATAATCAATTAGTTCTTTCAAATGAGGAAGATTTTCTTCGATTGGGGT
This sequence comes from Enterococcus sp. BWT-B8, assembly GCF_020567625.1. Classification (NCBI taxonomy): domain Bacteria; kingdom Bacillati; phylum Bacillota; class Bacilli; order Lactobacillales; family Enterococcaceae; genus Enterococcus; species Enterococcus sp. BWT-B8. The sequence goes on from NZ_JAJDJV010000015.1 coordinate 54,839, forward strand.
TCCTGTAGGTCCGCCGTGAGTTAAGATTCTTTGAACCCCATGCTCGGCCAGCCAGTCAATGGCTTTAAATTGATTTTCTTTACTTAGGGAATCAAAAGCCATATGGAAGGTAATTTGCAGCCCTTCTGATGTTTCAATGAGTAATTCAAGTGCTTCTTCATCTAACTGATTTTCAGCTGTCAGACAGCCAAATACAACGCCGTCTGTGCCGATTTTTTTTGCTTCGATTAAATCAGTATGCATAATTTTTAATTCAATGTCATTATAAACAAAATCACCGCCACGCGGTCGAATCATTGTCATGACAGGTATAGAGTGCTCTCCAGCATAATTGAGTACCTCTTCAATAACACCGGTACTTGGAGTAGTACCGCCTACAGCCAGATTGTCGCAGAGTTCTATTCTGCCGGCACCGTTTCTAATTGCTGTTGGAATATCAGTGAAGTTTTCTGCACAAAATTCTTTAATCATTTTTTATATTGCTCCTTTGCTGTTTATATTCTTTTGCTAATCAAGATGAACGAGCCCTTTTCCTAGTAGGAATACTGAGCAAGACTGGATGAGATGAAGTGTAGGAAGCCTTCATTTTAATTATTTTTATCCATACGAATTGTAACACAATTTCTGCAGTTGCCAAAGCGGGATTCTCATTGTAAGATAAAGCAGGATAAACGAATGTGAAGATAAAGGAGCTGCTTATGCAGAAAAAAATTGATAAAGCAAAGGCTTTTTTGGCTGAAAACAGACAGCTGTTTCGCTGTCCGATCTGTCACAAGTCATTTGTTCAGGAGAGCTATACATTAAAATGTGAAGAAAATCATCAGTTTGATCTTTCAAAAAAGGGCACACTCTATTTTTTGAAAAGCCATAATCAAAGTGAGTATAATCATGAAATGTTCAGCCACAGGCAAGTTATGATAAAGAGCGGTATGTACCGGAAGATGCTGGATAAATTGATTCCTTTTGTACAGGAAAAAGAGAATATCATTGATATCGGCTGTGGAGAAGGCAGCTTTCTGACAGAATTAACCCATTTGGGGATGTCTGGTACAAAGATAGGTTTTGATCTTTCGAAGGATGGTATTTATTTGGCAAGCAATCAGCCGATCGAGGCTTTTTGGTGTGCAGCTGATTTGACCAATCTTCCATTTGCTGACCAATCTGCTGACTGTCTGCTGAATATTTTTTCTCCTTCTCATTATGCCGAGTTTCAACGGGTTTTAAAGCCCAATGGACTCGTAGTGAAAATTGTTCCGGAAACGGGTTATTTGAGAGAATTGAGAGAGGCTTTCTTTCCAAACAATCAAGCTAAGCAGTCCTATTCGAATGAAAAAGTAATTGAGAAGTTTTCACAGTCTTTGGCTGTTGTTGCCGATGAAAGAATCACTTCGGTTTTTGAGATACCTCAAAAAAAACGTCTGGATCTGTTGGAAATGTCTCCGTTGGAATGGCAGGCTGATCCAAAAATTAAAGAAGTTCTTAAACAAAATCCTCTTGAAAAAGTCACAATTGACCTTCGGATGTTAGTTGGCAGAGTTAGATAACGCTTACATTTGATTATTTTATGAAAAACTATTGCAATGCTTCTATATTGGTGTTATATTACATACAAGTTGTTTTTTCATTGGTTTTTATCAGGTTCCTGTTCTGATAAAAGTTAGTGAAAAGATTCTTCACTAACGTAACGACTCGCAGTGATTGACACCGAGCCGATACGTTTTTTTTATTTTTTAAATAACATGAAAGCAGTATTTTTTTAGATAGAAAGGAATTAGGAAATGAAAAACCATATTGTTTTATTTGAACCTCAAATTCCAGCGAATACGGGAAACATTGCCCGGACATGTGCTGCTACTAACAGTCCATTACATCTCATAGAGCCGTTAGGTTTTTCTACAGATGACAAGCACTTGAAAAGGGCTGGTTTAGATTACTGGCATGATGTCGATATCACGTATCATGCCGATCTTGAAAGCTTTTTAAGTTATGTGGGAGATCAGCCGCTGCACTTGATTACGAAGTTTGCCAATCAGGTATACAGTGATAAAGATTTTGCAGATGGACAGAACCACTTCTTTATGTTTGGAAAAGAAACAACGGGTCTGCCAGAAGAGTTTATGAGAGAGAATGAGGAAAAGTGTCTGAGAATTCCTATGAATGATAAACATGTTCGCTCCTTGAATCTGTCAAATACTGCTGCATTGGTGGTCTATGAAGCGTTGCGTCAGCAGGCGTTTCCAAATTTAGAATTACAACATCATTATGAGAATGATAAGCTGGATTAAAAGTATTTATTATGAATTTGCTTTAACATCCAGAGGTAGCTGAAATGTGATAATGAGAGTGGGACAGAATAAAGTTCCAAACGCGCTCTTCGTATCTGCCCTCCGACCTCTTTTAGCAGAAAATTTATGCCTTATCTTGATACAATAGATGCAAGACTGAAAAGGTGAATTTCGGTCTCGCATTTATTTTTTTATTCTTAATTTAGTGCATCTTTCATGCGGTCAATGTAGTCTGATAAGCTGTCACGGTAAGTTTTTAAGAAGCTGACCAGACTATCTTTACCAACTAATGTTTTAGTGCCTAAGTCATCATATTGCTTTTTCTGTTCATCAAGTGTCGCCTGGTATTCTTTTTTCATATCGGCAAAAGCTGATTCATCATATAATACAGTATCTTTAAATACTTTTTCATATTCGGAAAGATAGTTTGTGATAATATTTGAATACATATCCAAATAATCTTTGTACGTTTTTATTCCTTCAATATCACTGTCAGAAATGCCAGAAGCAGAACTGCTTGATGATTTAGCAGGGGTTTTACTTTCTTTAGTTTCAGAACTGGAGTTTTCTTTTGTCTTTTCAGTAGAACTGGAGCTTTTGGTGTCTTTACTACCATCAAAATCATGATCAGAGTACCCAACGATAATTGTACTTCCTTCATCCGCATAGTAACCATAATCATCGCCGACTTCGTCACGACCAAAATAGTCTGCGCCTGAACCATCTTCCAGCTGGTAGCAATCTCCTTTATAGATTTTCGTATTGTTTGTTGTCGCTGCACTATCAAAATTCTTTTTAACAAACTTTACTTTCAGTCCAATGGCATCAAATTCAGCTTCAACCTGTTCTTGAGTTTTGAAGTATGGATCAGGCACTTTAACTTTTCCTGCCAACACATCATCTTCATTAGTCTCAGCCGCTTCATTTGTAAGATCATCAATCCGTTTAGTTAAAGTATCAACATTTTTTTCAAGTTTTGTTAGTTTTTCTTCTAGCTTTGAAGAATTCGAATTCCCGCAACCGGTAAGAATTGTTCCGCAGGCTAAAATAGCTGCCAAAATCATTGTTTTTTTCATGGTAAACTCCATTTCTTTTTTTATTTTTCTGATAAACACTGGGGTTATTCTGGTTTAATATCTTTATTCTCTTTAAAGCTTTTTGAAACAGTTTTTGCAGTAAATAGTTCAGCTGCTTCAGCATTCTCACCGGTCATTTTAAATTCCGGATCAGTACTGACTTTGATATTTATATCCATGCTGTTATCTAATATATAGAAGGAGATGGCTGATTCAACTTTTCCGCCAGGTTTGACTGCAGAAGTACTTTTATTATAGAGCTCCTTGTATTCCTTGTAGCGATATAGTTCATTTGCCCAATCAAGATGTGTTTCTGTATTCTTATCTTCTTCTGTAACATAAAGATAATTTAACGCCTCTATGTTGGTTTCTATATTTTCTGATCCTGTATTTTCCATGGTGTAATAGACTATTACTAAACCATCTTTATCCAAGTGTGAGGATATATTTTGAATAAAATCAACTTTTGTTACTGTGAATTTGATTTTTTCGTTTTTAATGGTGTAGTCTATGATGCTGTTTTTGAGTTCCGAAACCTTTTTTGTTTCATCGCTACTTTGTTCAGTGCTTTCACTGGTAACAGCTGATTTTTTTTCTTTGGTTGAAGAAGTTGCCGTGTTACTGATGTCAACGCCATTTTCACTTAATTCGTCGATTCTCTCATGTAAGTTATCAACACTTTTTGATATTTTGTCAACTTTTTCTTCTAGTTTCGAAGTATCCATGCTGCTGCATCCTGCAAGGAGCAATCCGCATAACAGAAAACTCCCTAAACATACCCAATTTTTCTTTTTCATTCTTCCTTTTCTCCTTTACTGCAACTATCTATTTACATAATTGTTAAAAATAACAAACTATATTTTAAGAGTAGCATAGGCTGATAACGAAAGTAAATATCAGTTATTTTGGTTTATCAGAAAACAAATGAGAATAATAGCATAGCAGAGAGATAAAAATCATTTTGTTCGAGACATTTTTATTCCCTAGTTATAATGAAGGAAGTGATAAGAATGGAGAGAGGATTAGATATGAAGCGAGATTTTGATGTAATTATTGTTGGAAGTGGACCGGGAGGTATGGCTGCTGCATATGATTTGAAAGCAGCAGGAAAATCGGCAGCAGTTGTAGAAGTTGATAAATGGGGCGGTACTTGTCCAAACAGAGGCTGTGATCCAAAAAAGATCTTGTATCATGCAATAGAGGTTCAGGAAAATGTCAAACAACTGGCTGGTCATGGAACTCAGAAGCCTTCACCAATTATTTGGGAGGAGTTAATGGCTTTCAAAGAGGAATTTACATCAGCCGTACCGAGGGAACAAAAGGAAGGGTTAACAAATGCTGGAATCGAAGTGATTGAAGGAAAAGCTGTTTTTGAGGATCAACATACAATTGTTGTTGAGAACAGGAGGTTTACAGCGGATTATTTTATTCTTGCAGCTGGTCAGCATGCAGCAATTCTGGATATTCCCGGAAAGGTGTATCTGGAAACAAGTACAGATTTTCTGGAAATGTTTCATCTGCCTAAAACAATACTTTTTATTGGCGGCGGATATATTTCTTTTGAATTGGCTAATATTGCTCATAAGAGTGGAAGTGATGTACATATTATTCATCATAATGATCGTCCGTTGAAAGGGTTTGATAAGCAGCAGGTTTTTGAATTAACCCAGCGTATGGTGCAGGATGGGATTCATTTTCATTTTAGCGAGTCTGTGACTGAAATCAAAAAAGAAGAAGGATTATTGAGGGTGAAGCTTGAATCTGGTGAAGAACTAATTGTTGAAAAAGCTATTTGTGCAACCGGAAGAATCCCAAATGTTGAAAAAATGAATTTGGAGGAGATCGGCGTAGCTTATTCTAAAAGAGGAATTGAAGTGGATGGATTTCTTCGAACAAGTGTATCGAATATTTATGCTCTTGGTGACTGTCTTGCAAAAAAACAACCCAAACTGACTCCTGTTTCAAGCTTTGAAGGGAGCTATCTGGCGTCTTTAATAAGTGGAAATGAAGAGCAGAAAATTAATTATCCCCAAATTCCTACTATTTTGTTTACTTCGCCTAAGCTGGCACAGGTTGGCAAAACTGAAGTGGAAGAGCAGGAGAAGGAAGAGTTTAAGGCTCAAAATTTGGATTTATCCGGCTGGTTTACTTATAAGCAAAGGAACGAACTGTTGGCTGAAGCAAGGATTGTTGTAAACAAAAAAACAGGATTATTGGTTGGAGCTTCACTCCTCAGTAATGAAGCAGATCAACTGATCAGCTTAATGACACTGCTCATTAATCAGAAAATTTCGGCAGCAGATATCAGTAAGCAAATGATGCTTTATCCCACAGTCGCCAGTGATATCAACTACTTATATTAATTAATAGTCGGGAAAAAAAAGTCGTATTGACACAAGTAGTTCGATCAGCAATCTAACTATTGATAATCAGTACCGCTTTTTCCGACTGTTTGTTTTAGTGCAGCAAAAGCAAATGAAGCTTCCTAGAGTTGTTTCGCCAGATAGTATTTTGTGGTTCCCTTGAACGGTGAGTCCGGCAGTGCGCCAAAAATATGATAGCCGTGTTTTTCATAGAATGTTCTGGCTTGATAATCCTGAATATGAATAGTGATAATTTCAGCATTTTGACTTTTTGCGTAGTTTTCGGCTTGAATAAGCAGGTTAGAGCCCAAACCATCCTTTCTATATTCCTTATCGACTGCTAAAAGAGAAATATGTGTAGTATTCATCCAATTATTCGCTGTGATACCACCAATGTATTTTGTACCATCATAGGCTCCTATAGAGAAATGAGTTGGGATTGCTTGCTCAACTCCTGTTGCTTCAGTTTGATGAGCATCCAAAAAAGCGATGATATTCCTTTCATTCTCTTTGAAATCTATTTCTTTAAATTCAATCATGATATTGCCTCCTTTCAATCCAATATAACAGTATAAAGAGTTTAAAATAAATAAGAAAGCCGTGGGAATAACATTTTTATTACCGCAGCAATTTCTGATTAAAAATTGAGATGAAATAACCCTCCATAGATATTTTTCAGTGAAAATGATAAACTGGAAAAAGATTAAAAAGGGCAAATGATTGAATGTGGAGGAAGACAGGCTATGGATTTGTATTTTACCCGTCATGGGAAAACAGAATGGAATAAGGAATTGAGATTTCAAGGGATGACAGGGGATTCGCCGCTACTTCCATCGAGTTATGAAGAAATTGGCAAATTAGGAAATCATTTAAAGAAAGTAGCTTTTAAAAAAATATATTCAAGTACTTCTTTGAGAGCTCGGAAGACTGCAGAAGGTTTGAATTCCGAGCTCTTAAAACCCGCAGAAATTATTTATACAGATGAGTTGAAGGAATTAGGACTAGGCAAGCTGGAAGGACAGTCAATTCATGAAATGCGCAAGTTATATGCTAATCAAATGGACAATATGCGTTATCATTTGGATCGCTATGAACCGGAAATATTTGGAGGCGAACCGATAGAATCAGCAATTTTACGTATTTCAGGAGTGGTACAGCAGGCGATAGCAGCAGGTGAAGGGCCCTATTTATTTGTCGGTCATGGTGCTTCTCTGACTGCCGGCATTCAACATCTTGCCGGGAAAGACATGAGTGAACTGAGAAATATGGGGGGGTTAAATAACAACAGCCTGACCATTCTAAAAACAACTGAGCCTCATCATCAGGGGCCATTTAAGCTTGCATTATGGAATGATGATTCCTTTTTATAAAAAAACAAGACAGACAGGTGGTGAATCAGATGGAGCTTATTCCAGATGAAGCAGAAAAACAATTTATTGCCGGGAAAATTGAAGCAATCTTTTTTCAAAATCCAAGTAATTTTTATAAAGTTCTTTTAGTTTCCATTGCAGATACAAATACAGATTTTTTGGAAAAGGAAATTGTTGTAACTGGAAGTTTTGGTGATATTCAGGAGGAAGAACCATACCGCTTCTTTGGTCATTTTACAGATCATCCCCGATATGGTCGTCAGTTTCAAGTAGATAGTTATCGACAGGAACGTCCGACCTCTGCGAATGGGGTAGTGGCCTATCTGTCCAGTGATAAATTTCCGGGCATCGGAAAAAGAACTGCCGAAAAAATTGTTGAAACGCTGGGAGAAGAAGCAATTGACCGGATTATTGAGGAACCTGATCTGCTTCAGGAAATTCCCCAGCTTAATGAAAAAAAGCGGGCATTAATTTTGGATACCATCCGTTTAAATCATGGAATGGAGCAGGTGATTGTCGGGTTAAGCCGTTATGGTTTTGGGAGTCAGCTGGCTTTTACTATTTATCAGACGTACAAAGAGGATACACTTTCTATCATTCAGGAAAATCCATATCAGCTGGTAGAAGATATTGAGGGAATAGGGTTTAAGCGTGCGGATAATATGGCAGAGCAGCTTGGAATCCGAGCTGATTCAGATCAGCGGGTTAGAGCCGCAATCACTCATGAAGTTTTTCAGCATTCTGTTCGTACAGGTGATACATATGTTGAGGCGGAAGTGTTATTGAATAATAGCATTCAATTGTTGGAAGGCAGCCGTCCAGTAGAGATTTCTCCAGATCAGGCAGCAAATCAGATTATTCATCTGGTGGAGGAAGGAAAGATTCAACAGGAAGGTACGAAGCTGTTTGAAAACAGTCTGTATTTTTCTGAGTGGGGGATTGGGACTTCTATCCAGCGTCTTCTGTCACGAAAAAAAGAGATCTTTTATGATCCGGAGGAAGTAGAGAAAGATATACGAATCATTGAAAAGCAGCAGGGAATCCTTTATGGCGAGTCACAGCAAAATGCAATTGAAGAAGCCATCAAATCCCCTCTGTTTATTTTAACCGGGGGACCAGGAACAGGGAAAACGACCGTTATAAATGGGATTGTATCTTTGTTTGCGGAACTAAATGGAATTTCTTTAGATTTAAAGGACTATACACAGGAAATGTTTCCTATCCATTTGGCAGCGCCTACGGGTCGTGCTGCAAAGCGAATGAATGAAACAACCGGCTTGAATGCCAGTACGATTCATCGGCTTTTGGGATTGACCGGGCGAGAAAAAAATCCAACGATGAGTGCCAAAGAATTGGAAGGAGGATTGCTGATCATCGATGAAATGTCGATGGTTGATACCTGGCTTGCCAACACTCTGTTCAAAGCAATCCCAACAAATATGCAGGTTATTTTAGTCGGTGATAAGGACCAGCTCCCTTCTGTAGGACCGGGACAAGTGCTGCATGATCTGCTTCAGATCGAAGAAATACCCAGCATTGAGCTGACTGAAATTTATCGACAGGGAGATGGGTCAAGTATTGTTCCTCTTGCTCACGAGATTCGTCAGGGAAAACTGCCTTCAGATTTCACGATCAACCAGAAGGATCGCTCGTTTTTCGCCAGTGATGCGTACCACATTGAAACGTATGTAAAGCAGATTGTGACCAAAGCGAAGTTAAAAGGTTTTACTGCTCAGGATATTCAGCTGCTGGCACCTATGTATAGAGGGGTTGCCGGTATTGATGCATTGAATAAAATGATGCAGGAAATATTTAATCCAAACGATGGAACAAAAAAAGAAGTCTCATGGAATGACACTGTTTATCGAATCGGTGATAAGGTTTTGCATCTGGTCAATTCACCTGAAGTAAACGTATTTAATGGTGATATGGGAGAAGTTGTTGGAATTATTCCGGCAAAAGAGTCTGATGATAAAGTGGATGAGCTGGTTCTCCAATTTGATAATACAGAGGTCAGCTATAAGCGAAATGAATGGAATAAGATTACATTGTCCTATTGCTGCTCCATTCATAAATCTCAGGGCAGTGAGTTTAAAATGGTTATTTTGCCGATCGTTCGCCAATACAATCGAATGCTTCAGAGAAATCTTCTGTATACAGCGGTTACACGAAGTAAGGATATTTTGATTCTTTTAGGAGAAATCAATGCTTTTCAGGAGTGTGTAAATCGAGAATCAGCAAGTCGGATGACGACACTGAAACAACGTATTCTAGATGCGGGCGGAATGACCCTAACGTTAAGAACCCAACTGGAAGCATATGAAGAAGGTTTAATGAAAGAATCGCCGTTTACAGAAGTTGAGGAAAGCTCTGAGAGAGAAGCTGTTTCTTCAAAAGCGCCAGTTTTAATTGAAGAAGAGTCGGCAATATATACTGTAGAAACTGGTAAAAAGAGAGAAGAACCAAAATCTGACCAGTCAATTTCGTTGTTTGATGTTGCAGAACCGGAGAAGGAAATAGTCGAAAAAATAGAAACAGAAATTGAGTGGCTGCTGACCCCTCATCTTGCTTCAGCCCAGACTATTGATCCGATGATTGGAATGAATGGCGTAACACCAAGTGATTTTTTGACTGAATAATAAGGAATTTCCAGTATGGAATGCCGGGAAATATATAGACAATAAAAGCAAAAATAAAAAAGCTTCAGATCAGCGAGGTTATCTACTGGTCTGAAGCTTTTTCAGTTATCTGTAAACCAAAATTGGAATTCTTCCAAAGAGTAGGTGATGTCCAAGTTTCGTTTTCCTAAAATTTCGCCATCTGCATGTACATATTCCGGTACAGTGGAAATAATTCTGAATTTGCTGGACTGATAGTGATGAAGGTGCTTGGAATTCATATGCTTTTGACGAATCAGTAAAAAAATCAGCCAAAAGATTTTAAAAATGTTAATTCGTTCTACTAATACCAAATCAAGAACTGGTTTTTTGGGATCTGCAGTTGGTGCAATGGCCACCCCTCCGCCAAAATAGGGATGGTTAGTTACTGTACATAAAAAGGCTTTACTGTATTCCAGAGTTTGGCCGTTAATATCGATAAGAATCGGAAAGCCTTTTTGAGTAAATAAAACTTTTAGAATTGAAAAAAGATAGGAAAAAGATCCCATGTTAAATTTATTCAATGTTTGTTTTGTTGCAGAATCATTGGCTGCCTGAACGATTGCCGCATCAAGACCTACTCCGATATTATTTACTGCAAGTCCTTTTTCATCTTGAACTTTTTCTGAATATTTCATGACCTGAATTTTTTGCGGCTGATCAGCCCGTAATAATTGAGAGAGTGCCTTTTCTATTTGTCGGTTAATTCCTGCCCCTCTGGCAAAATCATTGCCTGAACCGCAAGGCAGATAGGCGATAGGGATGGCAGGATTGATCTCATACAATGCGTTTACAGTACAGTGAAGTGTTCCATCTCCGCCCATTACAACCAACAGGGGAAAAGGCTTATCACCGCTTTCTTTCATTGACTCTTCCCATGGGATCAGAATCTTTTCGGCTAATTCCTGTACAATTATTTTTTCATGACCTGCATATTCAGTATAATAAAGGCTGTGCTTTATATTAAATAGTTTTAGTTGTTTTTTTAATTTTGCTGCAGCTTTTTGGCCGTTTCCGCTGCCTGCATGTGTGTTGATAATCAGATATAAATGCTTTTCCATAATTGCCTCCTTCCCCAAAAGTTTATTATAGCAGACTAGTGAAAGATTGAAAGCAGAAGTTGCTCAATGTTATACTGGGAAAAGCTGAAAGGAGGAGAAGAAGTGCCTGATATACAATTAATGAAAATCTCAGAAAATGATTTCTCAGACTATTATCGACTGGTTTCGGATGAAAAAGTAATGGCTCAAATTACTGAGCGGGCTATTCCAAAAACTGAAGCAATGAAGAACTTCCAAAAAGTACTTAGCCGAAATTCAAGGCTGGTAAATTTAGGTTCTTTTAAAGTAGTTCATAGTGAAACGAAGGACTTTTTAGGTTGGGTCCATGTCACTTGTGAGGAAGGAAATACAGAAAAAGCAGAAATTGGTTATATGTTTTTACCTCAATACTGGGGACAGGGATATGGGAGGGAGGCAGTGAAGCAGCTGCTGGCTTTGGCAGAGGCTTCTCCGTTAAAAGAACTGACTGCCATGATTGCTCCCGACAACCATGCCTCAAGAAAACTATTGACAAACAACGGCTTTCAATCTGTTTTTCTTGGGATGATGGACGGTCTGAATACGGAGATATTAGATAAGATAATTAAATGAGTGATAGGAATAGCAAATAAAAGGAAGAGGAAGCCATCAATATTCGTAATGCAGTATGGGAAGAACATGTAGTTGCAGGTGAACTATCAGCTGAATTCCCTCCTCTTTTTTGTGAGCGCATAGTTATAAAATCAGTTTGTTGTATCAGCTGTTTTCTCCAATATCTCCTTTACAATTTCATCTGGATTTCTGTGTTCATTGATAATTTTTTCAGAGATATCGGTCTGGCAGAAAGCCTCCAGAATTTTATCAACAGCTAATTTTCCCCATTCTAAATTTGCTGGATTATCTTTTTCCCGAACTTCAAGTCGACGAATGAGCTCTTTTTTTGAGACATCCAGTTGAAAATGTTCCATTCTGATTCCGGATTTTTTCAACCCGCCAATAACTTCACTAAAATAATCTTCTCTGTACAATGTCATGGGGACAATAATATCACCATCATATTCTGTCGCCAGCTTAAGGAGCAGATGAAGATTCCACTGCCGCCACTCGGGATAATCCTGAAAATCATCCAGCTGAATTTCTCGTGGAAGATTTTTCATAAAGAAAATACCGATGTTTTCCGGATCGTAAATGCAAGATTTTTTGATTGCTTTGTTAAGCAGTTCTGCAATCGTTGTTTTTCCGGAACCGAAGGCACCGTTTATCCAAATAATCATGTGTTTTTCCTTTCTTTGTCTGATTGTTGAGTTTGTGATGACAAAGCCATCACAAAAAGTATACCACTTTACCTATAGTGCTTGATGATGGTATATCATTAACCGAAAATCCTATGTTTAAACAGAACTTTTTTCAGCCTAACTTTCTATGGCTCCTTTATATCGTTTGCATTATAGTGTATAATACAAGCAGTATAAAGGAGCGAGTAACAATGGATGAACTAATGAACTATTTACCTTATTTGGCACCTTATCTGGTTGTTTCCTTAACGCTGAGTATTGTTGCTCTGATACATGTTATCAAGCATCGGAATTATCGGTTTGGGAATGTCTGGATCTGGAGTATTCTGGTATTATTTTTCCAAATTATCGGTCCGATTGCATACTTTCTGATTGGAAAAGGAGAAGAGTGATGAATATTCTGGAAGTAAAAAGTATTCAAAAGGATTTTGGTAAAGATCAGGTGTTGAAAGATGTCAGCATTCAAGTTCCTGAGCACGAAATCTATGGCTTTGTGGGAGAGAATGGGGCTGGGAAAACTACAACAATGAATATTATTTTAGGTTTACTTCCTGCAACATCGGGAGAAGTGGTTGTTTGTGGGCAGAAAGTTGTTTATAACAATCAGGCAACTAATAGAGAAATTGGTTATTTACCGGATGTCCCAGCCTTTTACTCTTTCTATTCTGCAACAGAGTATTTAAAGCTGGTAGGTCAATTGACAGGAATAAAAAAAGAGGAGCTGGACAATCGAGTAGAGGAGCTTTTAAATCTGGTAAATTTGAACAGCGGAAAACGAAGAATCAGCAATTTTTCTCGAGGAATGAAACAACGGCTTGGTTTGGCACAGGCCTTGCTGAATCGTCCAAAACTGATTATTTGTGATGAACCCACTTCAGCTCTGGACCCGTTGGGCAGAAAAGAGGTTTTAGATCTAATGGTATCTCTAAAAAAAGAAACAACCATATTGTTTTCCAGTCATATTCTTGAAGATGTGGAAAAAGTCAGTGATCAGATTGCCATTCTTCATAAAGGCGAAATTCAGTGTTCAGGAAGTTTGGAAGAGATTAAGAAGAGCTATCATACCAATGGTTTTATTATTGATTTTGAGAACAGCAGCAACAAAAAACAGTTTTATGAATCGTTTATTGACCATTTCAGAATAGAAGGAGAAGAGGTTTTAACTGTGTACACGGAAAATATCTCCGAAGCCGGCAGAATATTTATGGATTATTTTGCAGCTAATGCCATCATTCCCAAACTCTTTCAGCAGCTGGAACCTTCGCTGGAAGCAATTTTTATGGAGGTGACCAAAAGATGAGCTGCCTAATTTTAGTAAAGAAAGAAGCTGTCGATGCTTTCCGTACGTATCGGTTTTTCATTATGGGTATTATTTTTCTTCTTTTTGGATTGTTAAGCCCGGCACTCGCCAAACTGCTTCCTGAATTGATTAAATCATTGGGAACAGGAGACACAGCGCTGCTCATTGAACTGCCAACACCAACCGTTGCGGACAGCTGGCTGCAGTTTTTTAAGAATCACAGCCAGATGACGTTAATTATTTTTGTTATTACCTTTGGAAATTCTTTAGGTAAGGAACTGACTAACGGTACTTTGATTTTTTTGGTAACAAAAGGAATCAGCAGGAATGCTGCGATGCTGGCAAAGGTAATATATCAAGCCTGTCTTTGGTTTCTTGGACTGGCAGTATCCTTTATGGTTAATTATGTCTATAATATCGTGCTGTTCCCGGGAGAAAATCAACCGATGTCAACGCTGCTGTTCTATTTGTTCCAGCTATGGCTGTTTGGTCTGCTGTTTATTTTGATCAGTAATTTAGGTCAGGTTTTATTGCCAAAAACATTAGGCGGCTTACTTTCAGGATTTCTTGCGCTGATTCTATTATTTGTTATGAACATTTCTTCAGAGCTGGCAAAAATTAACCCCATGCGACTGATGGATGTCAGTGCAGAAGGTATAAATGCAGGTATCCAATTCAGTCAGGTACAGGGGGCGCTTTTAGTCACATTGGCTATTTGCATTCTTGTAACAACAGCAGCGTTATTTCGCTTTAAACAGATTCCAATCTACTAAAATAGTCTGTATGAAATACTTTTATAGCACATCATTTTATAAACGGACAGTTGAAAAAAATCAACTGTCTTTTCCTTTATAAAGCTTTATTTATCAGCATGCTTGAGATTCGAGCTTGCTAATTTTAAGAATTGCAAGTAAGATTAGCTTGTTATTTATCTGTTTATTCTTTAAGTTTGAATTGAGAGGGGAACTAAGAAATGTCACTGGGAAAACAATTAAAAAGTCATCGTGAGCAGCTGAGGTTGACTCAACAGGAAGTTGCTGATCAGCTTCATGTATCAAGACAGACGATTTCTAATTGGGAGGTTGGCAGGAATTATTCGGATATTCCTACAATCATTCAAATCAGCGACTATTACGAACTTTCTTTGGATGTACTACTTAAAGGAGATGAGTACTTGATGAAAAAAATGAATGAAGATGCTGCAGCATTACAGAGATTAAAAACAAAGAAGCGATTGGATACGGTGTTGATCGGAATAATTCTGCTGCTCGTATTTCTGGGTATTCTGGATCAGCTTCATTTTTCTGCTGCGTGGATTCCGGTTATTCTTATTGGGGTGCTTTATGTTCTGACAACAGCAAGATATTTTATTGTGATTCCGAAGGACAGTTTAAACAGCGGCTGGCATTCACCTCTGGTTGTACCAAAAAGTTTGGGTGTCGGCTGGGCGCTTAATCCTAGAAATCCAATAGGGCTGTTTTTGTATGCAGTAATTTTTGCTGCGATCATGTGGGCGGTTATTTCCAGCTGGTCTGACAGAAGCTTTCTGCCGGGACAATAAATAAAAAAGGTTTATCCACAGAAATTGACTGGATAAATCTTTTTTTTACTCAAAATCAAAAAATAATGGATGAGAAAAATTTAGCTGTTTTTTTCTGCTGATAAAAAAGTATTTTCTGCTGTTTGTTTTATGGTATATTAATGGCATCTAAAGAGATGAGCAGGCGGGTGACAGTAATGCAGGAAGAAAAGAAAAAATTATTGGCAAAGATTGCGTATCTTTATTATGTAGAAGAAAAGACACAGAATGAAATTTCAAAGGAACTGAACATCTATCGAACAACGATTAGCCGAATGTTAAAGCTGGCTCAGACAGAAGGAATTGTAAAGATACAAATCGAAGGGATAAATTCAGAGATTTTTTCTTTGGAACAGTATGTGAAACGAAAATATCAATTAAAGCAGCTTGAGCTGGTTCCAATGGAGCAAGGAGATACGAATGAAGAAAAGGATAGACGGTTGTCTCAGGCAGCAGGCTATTTTATTAAGAGGAATATCGAAGCGAATACGATAATTGGTGTTTCCTGGGGAGCCACATTAGGGAATGCAATCAGCTGTATTGAGAACAGACGCGTTGAAAATACCACAGTTGTTCCGATTGTCGGAGGACCAAGTCATATCAATTCGCAGTTTCATGTCAATACACTTGTCTATGAGCTGGCTAGAAAATTTAACGGTAAAAGTGTTTTTGTAAATGCTACAGTTGTTCAGGAAACAAAAAAACTGAAAAATGGAATTTTTGAGTCAAAATATTTTGAAGAGTTGAAAGCCTATTGGCAGCACTTGGATACGGCTATTGTCGGCATCGGCGGACCGCTTAGCTTAAAAAAAAGTCAGTGGAGGGATTTACTGACAGAAGAGGATATTGAAGAGTTGAAACTTAGAGAGGCGATTGGGGATTGCTGCTGCCGCTTTTTTGATCGAGATGGGAAAATTCTGACCGGAAGTCTTTATGAACGCACGATTGGTTTGGATCTAACAGAGCTTGCAAAAGTTCCAAATGCAATAGGAATTGCCAGAGGGAAAGCCAAGGCAAGGGCTATTTTGGCGATGCTAAAGAGAGGATATATTCACTCTTTGGTGACAGATCAGGAAACCATACTCGAAGTTTTGCGTTTTGATAAAGATACAGCATTTTTGAGCGATTAAATGAAGTGTGTTTGAGCAGTCTAAGAACGAATACTGAAATGGAAATGAAGAATTAGCCAGAGCAACAATTTTTCAAGAAATATTACTGCAGTTGCCACACAGTTTGAACGAGTCTGAGGGAATGAGCACGAATTATCTGACTCACAGCAAAAACGGCTGTTTAACGTTGAATTAGCTGGCAGTATTCAAATCATCATAAATATCTATTGGAACAATGTGAGCCATAATGAAAGAGCCTGGGATATAAGTTCTAAAAGCCAAAAAAGAAAGAATCATTACCTGTAGAAAAAACAGGCTGATTCTTTCTTTTTTTCTATTGTTCTCTTTCTTTAGAGTTGCTTCCCTTTGGGAAACTGTCAGTTTTCTTAAGTTAACTGTCAGTAAGGCAAGCCCAACTCATTCTTTACTTGCTCCTTTCCTCTGACTGAAAGACGTGTGAACCCCAAAATAGTTTTCAAAAATCCGAAGGCAGGTTTTACATCTATTTTTCTGCGACGATAAATGGCTCCAGTCTTTTCCTCTGAAAGTAACTGCTTCATTTGTCCTTTATAGGACAACCACTTTCGATTTTTTTGAATAACTCGAGCATGAGTTGATTTTGCTTTTGTACATTGGACGCGTACCGAACAATCCAGACAAGTTTCACATTGATAAAAACGGATAGTACGAGTAAATCCATATCGATCCCGACGAAGCCCTTGATTACGAAAAACGACGGTTCGTTGTTCCGGACACATATAAGAATCCAATGATTCATCATAGGGCCAGTTATCTGGATGAAATGGATTGTTTTTATACTTTTTCATACATTCCATAAGTAACTAAAGGGGTTCGCTTGAACTCCTCTGTGATTGTCTGATAATTTTCCTCACTACCTCCGGCAACAAGGTATAGTGGTAAATCGAAGAATCGTTCCTGTAAAGTGGTTAGAAAAGGGTGAAGTGTTCGAGTATCTATTGCGATCACCTAAAAGAGCATAGTGAGTAGCATATTTTTTTATTCGTTCCTGATGAGAGTGAAAGTGTTTGAGAAACAGTTTTGGTTCTTTTCTCAAGCTACGTAATTGTTTTCGTTTAGAGCCTGTCGGCTCTTGTTCAATCGCTATCGTCTGCTCATTTATCACTCGTTCGAGCTGTTGAACGATGTTGGTCACCTCTTTTTTCGTAAGCAGTTCTTCAGATTCTTTTCGGATCGCTGGGATGATTTCTTTTTCTAACAGGTTTTGATAAGAAGCCCGGGACTTTTCTTCCAACTGAGTCTGGTATTGCTCGACTGATTTTCGCCAAACAAAAGTAAACTTGTTGGCATGGACTTTAATTTTTGTCCCATCAATAAAAATTGCTTCCTGATCGATTAGTTGTTCAGAAATCAAGTGGTTTCTGAATTGAACAAAGCATTCTTTTAACAGTTCTTGAATGTCAGGATGAACACGGAAGCGATTGATGGTGTGCGATAGCTTGGGCGATATCCTTGAGCCAACGACATTATACGAAGACTGTCTTGAATAAGTGCTTCAATCTTTCATCCCGAGAAAACCGATTGTGTAAAGGCACAAAGAATGAGTTTCAGTATCATCTGTGGAGGATAAGAAGCGGCACCTTGTGTATGAGAGAAAGAGCCAAAGGCTTCTTCTGGAATGCTTTCAACCAGTTGATGAATAGCGAAAATAATATCTTGTTTATCCCAAGTTAGTTCCAAATTTAAAGGCAAAATGAGTTGATTTGTGTTATAATTTTTAAATATAAGAACACTCCTCTGATTTGATTGGGTAGGTACTTTCATTTTAGCAAGAGTGTTCTTTTTTTGATAGACAAAAATGGCAACAAATTCATTTTTCTGGATTCGTTGCCGTCTTCTATTTTTTACTTATGTCCCAGGCTCCGACCGTTACGGAGGTGCGTAACAAAGTGATGATATTAGGTTTTGATGGTAATTTGTGAACTCGACATAGTGAATGCAAATATTAATATTGTTTGTAAAAAAAATATTATATAGAAATAAAAAAACAATCGAAAAAAATCATTTTGTATGAGAAGTTACAAATTTATACTTGATTCTTTCTTCTATAATTATATATTGACAACAAATCAGACAATAGAATTGATAAGAAAGTAAATACAATGTAACTCTTAAATAAAGGCATGAAGTTATTATGAAAAAAAAGATATAATACTAAATAGCTTGAGCTTAAAAAAATGAGGAATCCCCCTCCTAATTTGTTGGAATATGACCATACTCGATAACCATATATTAAATAGGCGAGTGATCTTAGACCAATTACAAATTGTTTATTTGCCGAAAAAAAGAATAGTATTAACCCTAAAATTTCTCCAGCTATCAATACATATAACAAGGTTTAGTCCTCCTTTCCAACTTCAATTAAATGTTTGTTAATTATGACATACTCTTGATCAAATTCCATTTCTTCTGTAGTCTTATGCTCTACAAAAAATACCGTCATATTAGGGAACTGAGATTTTATCATTTTCATTATATTAACTGAGAGAAATATATCTATGTTTGAAAACACCTCATCCACTATCAACAATTTAGGATTTCTTGATAGTGCTCTAGCTATTCTGTATCTTTGTAGTTCCCCGTTACTAAAAGTCTTCGTTATTACAGAGTTCTTCATTAATAATCCTGCTTGAGGTCCATTAATTTTTTCACGCAAAGATACGATATCTAGGATTTTTAAAATTTCTTGCTGATTCATAATTTTATTGTTTAATTCATCTCCAATGGTTTCTAATGGAAATTGGTGTGAATTATCAACAAAAACAATATTTTCTTTCAAGTTTTCTTGATATAAACTTCTTACATTCAAGTTTTCTATATATATATTCCCTGAAAATCCACTATATAAATTTGATAGGGATTTCAAAAATAGACTTTTACCTGATCCATTTTCACCAGATATTTTTATAAAGTCTCCTTTTCTAAATGTTAGCGAAGGTATGTCAAGAAGTAGATCATTCTTAGAATATAGCTTGTAATTTAATATACTTAGAAGTTTCTCTGTATCATCATAATCTAGAGAATAGTGCCTATTATAGGATTCTAATTCCTCCAAAAAAGTTTGTATCCTATTTTCGTAAACTTCCGTAATCTTAATTGTTGATATTAATCCAATAATTGATGTTAATGGGGAAAATAATTGTACAGAATAGCTGTTAAAAGCTATTAACTCACCCAAAGTAAGTTCTCCTGAATTTATAAAGAAAACACCTAAAAATAGAGGTATAAAAGTTGCAAGAACTATAATTAAATTTGCTACTATATTCACAATATTTTGATAATTAATTAATTTTTCAGTGTTAGTTCCATTTTCATTTACATTATTTAAAAATATGTCGGTTTTTGGCTTGATATAATTAAAAATTTTTATAGGAATATAGTTAGTGGTTAAAGATAATAAGTTTTTAGTAATGCTTTCTTTGGAAAATTGACTTTTACCAACATATTTTTGTATTCTCTTTGTGTAAAAAAATGTCCATAATATATACACCGGAACAAAAAAAATTGTGATCAAAAATAATTTGGCATTTATTATTAATAAAATAATTATATAACCTAGGAAATATATCCCACTTGAAAAAAATATTTCTACAATTTGAAGATAATTCGAACATAATAATTCTGCATCACTACTAACAATTGTCTGCAGTTTATGAGGACTTACTTTAGGTATCCCAAAGTTGTTGATATAAGAATCATGGATTTTCAATTGTGTACTTATAAGAAATTTTTTAAAGAAACTAGCTTTAAATTTTGCTGATAACCTTCCAATAATTATTTGACTTAATATCAATATTCCAAATATAGAAATAATGAGAAGTAAGGAATCAAATTTTTGTTTTATAAAAACATCATCTATCAAATATCTAGAAAGGTAAGGGGTAGGAATAGCTAAAACTGCGTATAACACTATTACAAATGTTGTTATCAAAAAGATCTTTAAGTTATTTCTAATAAATACAAAGAACAGGTTCTTTTTCTTTTCTTTTAATTCAAAATTAATCACAATAAGCTTACCTCTAAAATATCTCTGTGATCTTCAAGTTCTTGAGAAAGTATAGTGGTATTTTTATTCTTAAACAAATTATAAAATGACTCAAATTGTTTTGAATTATCGAACTGCATTGAATAGTGATTTTTAGTTTCCATCAAATTATCCAACAGTTTAACAGAAGTAGTTATGCATGATTCAATTGAATACTCAAAATTTTCCAAAAAGCTGACATACTCTAAAGTATATATAGTTGGAATCATACTTCCCCAAATAATGACTCCAACCAACTGTTCATCCTTCAAAATGTGGAAATAATACCCTTTAATAGAATCAGGAAAACAGCGACCTATGGATAGTGAAGATAACAAGCTAGTGCTTGAACTTGGATTCTTGTAGTGCTCAATTGCTTCGATTTTTTCAATAAATTTTCTCAATTGTAAATAGTGTGAGTAAGGACTATTTACAACTAAGCAATTATCTTGCGTTAACAGTTCTATTTTCTGAAAAAATGGATTCGGATTATTAGAGAGTGCACCCATCTCTGTCAAAATTTGAACAACATGAATAACATCTGCCTGGATTGTTTCTCGTGAAATAGAAGGATATCTTACAGATTGAATTTCTATCATTTCTAAAATTGAAGTTTCTCCATTACAAAGGTTTAATATTTCAGTAAACTGCTTATTAATTAATTTTGTAGGAAATGTAGCTGAACCGACCTTTATAGTTTCCCCTCCATCAGGTTCAGACCTTCTATATACGAAAAAATTCTCAACAATCTTTGGTAGGAACTCTATTAAAGTATTCATATCATACTCTCCTTACACTTTCCTGAAAATTTTCGACTATATCGTATGTGCTGTTGACTATATTAAGGTCCCTGATTGCTTGCTGAGACAACTGCATATTTTGAATAGAATCAAATTTGTTAACTAAATCATCAATTATTTTACTATTCCAAATCCTATTCAAACCAGAATCCCAGTATTTCTGTAGTGGATATTTTTTTATATTTCCAAATGTAATAGGTAAATAAACTGAAGGAGTCAGGCTTCCATCAGATAGAATTGATATCATTTCTGTAAACGCCCCATCATCTTTTTTCTCATCTGTATAAAAAAAGAGATGTTCCAAGGGATCTCCCCAATCCAATTTTACGTTGCTCTTTCCTTCAATGTAATCTCGTTCTTTTATAAGTACCTGTCTCCTTAGAGTTCTATATTGCTCTTGAGAGGGTAAAATACTAATATTCTGATTTGCTCTACCAATTGGCATTAATTCCTGCAGACGCACTTCATTACAGTTAGTCTTTTCAGCAATGTGCATCACATGCTCAAAGTCATTTATATTCCAGGCTGTAGGAGAGAATGCTATGCCGGAATACAAATTATTATATTTTTTTAATAGTTCGAGTGCTTGTACAGCCTTTTTATACGCATGTGGATGCTGTCTAAGTTCATTGTGAGATTGTTCAGCTCCATCTAAACTAATTTGAATATTATTTATTCCAGCATTTACTAACTCATCTAGCAAATCTGATGTAAGATAAAAACCATTAGTCACCACGGAACAAGCTATATTATTTTTTGTAAATAGTTTTGTATATTTTTTCACTATATCCTTTCTTATCAATGTTTCCCCACCACAGAAACAGACATTGTAAGGTTTAATTTTTACAATATCGTTGAATAACTTTTCAAGCTCAATATCAGTCAATTCATCAGAAAAATTTCCTTCACCGCTACTATTATAGCAGTGTAAGCATTTTAAATTACATCGATTAGTTATATCTATGGTTATAGAAACCGGTCCTGAAGAAATCATTTATATCATCCTTTCATATCGTTACTATTTAAGATGGAGATGGATAGTATCTCACGTTCTCCCTTTACTCCTTCGCTATTAAAATTCATTGAAAGGAAATATTTTTTCCAGTATTTATAATACTTTTCATTAATATTTAAAATAACCTTACATTTGAAAATGTTTTTAATGAAATTCTGTTCTTTAGAAAAGTCTTTAAATAATTTTGATAGAAAACAATTATCTTTATTATTTATTTTTAGATAACTTAAATAAATTGATGATGTTTTATCTTTAGTAACGTGGAAGTTGACAACCTTGTTTATTTGTCCAAATTCATTTTTTTCTACATAAAATTCATCGAAAAAATTATATATACCATTTCTTACGCTAGTTTTTGAAGATAAATTTATCTTACTAAAATCATCGAAAAATTCTTTCTTAGTATATTTTTTATTATTGTTTTTAAAAAAATCTGAATAGCAATCAAATATTTCTAATAAATTTTCTTCATTTAAATGTTCTGTTCTTCTTTTCTTCATATTAAACTTCCTCCTTGATAAATTAAAAAGGAATTCTGTATAAGACAGTATTCCTTTTTGATTTTAGTTAGGTCTATGCATAGTTTGGTACTCCAGGAGGTGGCGAAACCCAAAGACCATAAGTTACCGCAACGACAAGAACTAATACTAGTAACAGGGCAGTTCCAGAAGTTGGAGCTACACCACTTCCGTTGTAGTTACTCATTTTTGGTGAAGAATACACATTCTCATTCATCCTTAATTCCATCCTTTCTTTTTTATTGTCAAGTCATTTATTTATGACTAACACTCAGTGTATATAAAGCACAATTATTTTTTGTATAAAATAATTGTTTATGAACAGTGAAATTTATTCATTACTTGAATATGTTAAAAAGATCACAATTAAAGAGTCACACATTACTACAATGATAAAAAATATAATATTTTACATTTAAATATTTACTTATCATTGTTTAACTACTTGTAATTTATTCTAACATTTTGAAAACCGTTTTACAATGCATTTTTTACAAAAAAATAAATTAAAACAACTTAATAGAGTTTTATCTATAAGACATAGTTAGTTTTCAAAAAATTCTCAATAAGAACAGATTCTTCGTTAAAACCACGCATACTGCGCGTGGATACTTATTTTGTTTGAAATTGGGTAAAATAGAAGTATGAAAGTGAATGTTCTTCAAGTTATCTTTTTTGATGACTATCATAATTGGGACAAATTCCAGGAGGAACATAACCGGAAAATTCGACCGATTATCAAAACAGAAGTGAACGAATTTTGTGAGTGTGGGGATATCAGAAAAGGCTATCGTTTATTCGTTTGTGAGGGAGGTCATCAAGTCAAGTTTGTACCGCTTCGATGTAAAGGCAAGTTCTATCCGACTTGTGCAACAGGCGAAAGTCGGACAGAAGTAGTGGCAAACGATCCGTTTGCGTTACGCATCGACAGGTGATTTTTACGATTAGTGTGCGCAAAAATGGGCGTCTAGTAGTCAAATATGCGAAAGATAACCACACTAAGGAATTCATGGGAACGGCAGCGTAAACTTTATATGTCTAACCTGTGGTGAGCACGAGGCAATCCCGAAGGATGTTGTGGAATTTCTAGATGATACCGATGTAGCTTTTGATACGTACAATCCACTGTAGTTTATCTGTGAACAATGTGACAGATAGATGTATCCAGGATACTACCAAAATGCTCTTAGAGTAGAATTTAGCATCAGTAATATTCAATAAATGTTAAATCATACAATCGAGTGAGTCTGGGACAATAGTCCGTCCTCAAAAAGAAAACACGCTCGATTTTGGCAATAATCATCAAAATCGAGCGTGTTCTTTCTTTTTTACGTGTCTTCCTCTCCATATATTTTCCCAATTTCCTCAAATTTAGTGCCATTAGTGCCAAGCCAATGTCAATCTTCGCCCCTTGTTTCCCTCGTAAGTGGAAACGATGGAACGCCAATTGAGCCTTTA
>NZ_JAJDJV010000016.1:0-73505 GCF_020567625.1 Enterococcus sp. BWT-B8
ATTTCTCTTGTAAAATCAATATCCTCCCACCTTAACCCGCTTATCTCTCCAATCCTCATCCCGGTTGCCAGACTGATGATTACAGCTGAATAATAGGTATTTCTAAAGGCGGCTTCTTCAAGTGCCTTTTGTTCTTCTACAGACAAGGACCGAATACCCTTTCTTTTAATAGAAGGAAGTACAATATTTTTATAAGGATATTTATTTAAATATCCGTTAACAACAGCATAGTTCAAACTGTTCTTTAAGATAGTCAAAATAATTTTAACCATATTAATGGAATAGCCCTGAGACAGTAGAAATTCAATAAGTGCCATAACATCGGTTCTTTCCAGCTGGTTCAATTTTTTTCTGCCCAAAAAAGGAATAATATGATTTCTAATTTTTGATTCATAACTCGACCAGGTTGATGGCTTCACTCTATTTTTAACCACTTTATGAAGCCAGTAAGTGAACCATTCAGAAGTAGTTCCTGAATAAATAATTTTATTACTGTCAATAAATTCCGATTGATATTTAATTAATTTTTCTTTTACTTCACTGTATCGTTTACCATAAACATACCCATATATGAGACGATTTTCTTTATTTCTTGATTTTTTATACCTGCCTTCCCATCGTCCATCTTTTCTTTTATAAATATTTTCACCTTTTCTTGGCAAGCTCCCTCACTCCTAATATTGACTAATTTTTTGACGGCTCAAAAAGTATTGGAAAAGTACAACCACAATAAAAATACATTATGAAAACGAAAAAGATTCTCATTTTTTTTATGTTTCACCAAAAAAAATGAAAAAAAATGATTGATTTTAAGATTTACTATGACTAAAATTTAGAGTATAGTGAGTATAGTTAAATTTGTAAAAATCACGTTTATTTTTCAAAAGATAATATATTTTATTTCTTGGAAGAACTGAATACAAGAATATTTATCAATTAACTTTTTTAGTTAATTGACTGATACTTTTATTTATTTTTTAAATTAAAACTGGTATAAGTTCATTAAAAAACTGAGCTTATACCAGTTTTTCACTCAAAAACACCAATGAAATGACCCCTTTAGGGCTTTTCATTGGTGTTTTACTATGAACTGATACTCCATAACAATAGATTTTTTTCGTTGCATTCAGTCAATACCTACAACTTCTGATAAGTTGATTGCTCGTCTATTTCATATCGTTTTACAAAATGGACAAGGCATGCTATCTATAATCGCAATCGGATCATTTGTAGAGAGTTCATCTATCCATCCTTGCTAAATAAGCTGCATTATTTCAGTATCGTTCGCCTTATTTCCGAGATGTTGCCTGCGATTACTCGGCACAGTTTAGGACCGACAAGTGCTAGTTCTACTTTGCCACTTCTGCTTATATTCGTACTTTAGCAGAATGGTATGCGTAGCGGAGAAGAACTGCTGTCTCTGCGAGTCTAACGATTCTCGAGACAAAACATTACACTGTATCCGTTTTTCTGCGTCTATGATTCTCACTACACTACACGACACTTCGTTTCGATCTCATCAATTTCTAAACGGCAGAGCCGCTAAGAATTGAAGGGCTTCGTTCCAATCCTCGAAACATGTCTGAGGGGCATGTAAGAACTTGCTTCTACGCTTCTTACGAATGCTCGAATCATACAAAGACTGGAACACCGTTTATTTGGCTTTAGGCGGCTCAGACATCCTAATGTCACAGAGCCTTTTATTTTATCATTGTTTTGAGTTTATCTTATGCCATATTTTTTCAGCTAGTATATCGGATAATCTGTTAATGAATCAAAAATAGACAACACACAGGATTTTCATCTGTTGGATGCCTCACTAAAAATTTCTCTTATTTCTCTATACCATTTATTAGACTTTTGGAAATCAGCTCTGCATATTTAACCTGACCCTCAATATTTGGATGAACAAAATCTTCATAAAACCACTCATCATGATCCTTGCTAACTCCGTACCAGTCAATAATCGTCAAGTTTGAGTATTTATTGTTCATTGCTTCCAGCAGACTATTCACTTCGTTTTGCCACCTTCGTGTCGGTACCCGAACATTCAACCAGTATACCTGCCGTTCACTCCCAATAATTTGCATAACACTGTCAAATTGTGCTTCTGTAAATAAGCCGTTTGTACCCAGACTAATCAATACAGTATTTTTCAGCTGATTATCTGTTTTCAACTGCTGCAAAGCTTCTCCACTACTGTAAAGCTGTCGGCCTACTTCTCCATCAATAATCATCTTTGGGAAAATAGACTGCAAGATGCCCGCACCGTCCAGTATAACTGAATCGCCAAAAACAGTTACTTCGAGCTCCTGAGCATTGGCCCATTCTTTATCCGTCAACCCGTAATGAGCAGGATCAGCTATCTCCCCTTCAGTCGCTGAATCTGATGTAAACGTTGAAGTTGTACTGCTCTCAGTGTTTTCTTTATTGGCCTGTCTTCGTTCCTCAGCTCGTTTTTTATTGTTTGCGATGGTTTCCTGCAGCTGCTGTTGATCTGCTGTTACATAATTTGAGGGGGCAATGGTCCAGCTGTATGCGGCCATACCAAACAATACAACACCTATTGCAAAAGTGACTTTTTGAACAGTAATCCATGGTCTTTTGACTAAATCTTTTAATGCATACCAGATATATTTATAATAAAAAGCGCCTAATGGTTTTTCTATAAATCTATAGGAAAGCTCGCTGATCCCCAAAATTAAAATTATTTCAATAATTGAGTGAAGAACGAGGTATTCATTCAAATCTTTGATTCTGGCTTCATAAAAAATCATCACAGGAAACTGGTAAAGATAAATCCCATAGCTTCGTTTTCCGATCCATGTAAAAACAGGATTTGTCAGCCACTTATTAAGGTCTGCTCCCGGATGAGCGGTTATTGCAACAAGGAGCGTGGAAAAAATACTCAATACAAACATTCCGCCACGATAAATAAAGCTGTAATGGTCTGCTAAAAAAATAAATGACAGTATAACTGCTGCCAATGAGACACATCCGATACCATTCAAAAGGTAACGTGCTTTTTGCGGAATCTCTTCTTTTAATCTAAGTGTTGGCCAAACAAAAGCTAATCCGCTTCCCAGCAAGATGGAAAACAAACGTGTATCAGTTCCATAATAAACTCTTGTAGGATCTGCTCTTGGAACATAAAGCATTGCCATCAGCAGAGCAGAAAAACAGGCCGCTGTTAAAACAGCACTGACAATCTTTTTATTGGTTTTTAAATATCTTTTTAAAAGGATAAACATTAAGGGCCAGACCAAGTAGTTTTGAGCCTCAACGGCTAAAGACCAGATATGAGTGAACGGTGATTGAGTTGCAAAGCGATCAAAGTAGGAAAATCCATGAAATATCTGCCACCAGTTATTATAATATAACAAGCTGCTGGCTATGACTCCCCGTAGATTATTCAACAAATCTTTTTGAAAAAAGACGATATATGCTGAGGCGGAAATTAACATAACGATTAATCCCGGATATAACCTTTTCATTCTTCTTATATAAAATCCTTTAACATCTATTTCATCATTTTGGAGCCATTCCTGACGTAGTAAATCTGTAATTAAGTACCCCGAGAGAGTAAAAAATATCGGCACTCCCAAATATCCTCCACTCATGATTCGCGGAGACAAATGATATAGGATAACCCCGACAACAGCAATCGTCCGAATCCCATCGAATCCGGTGATATAACGGCTATTTTTCAGCCTTTTATTCTGTTCCATCTATATACCAACTTTACTATAATCTATTTTAAGGTCATTATTTTTAATTTTTAAAAAGCTTTTTCAGCTATAAATTAAATATACGTCCTTTCAGTAAAAATGGCAAGCAGTCTTTTTCGTTTTCAACGAAAACTTTACTAATTTTTATGGTAGCTGGAAATAATCATTATTATTATTTTTTTTAGATAAAATTACTCATAATTTTTTTTATTTATATTTATTATTTTTGATATATTTTAACCGCTTTCATCTATTTAAAATAACAAAAAACTTTCCATTTATTCTAATTTAATAAATGAAAAGCTTTTTGTTTTCGTCTCAAAGTTCAGTCAGCACTTATTATTTTAAACAAGTAATGCATATAGCGACTCGTTCTCACTTAAATCTATATAAGTTGGATCGAATGCGCTGAGATTCTTTATAAGCTGAGCATGATCTTCTTTTCTTTTCAGAAGAATACCCAGGATTACTGGACCAGTCCCTCTGTTTACCTTCTTCGTATATTCGAATCTTGTAATATCATCATCCGGTCCAAGTACATCATTTACAAATTCTTTCAAGGCTCCAGGTCTTTGAGGAAAATTGATAACAAAATAATGCTTCAGACCTTCGAAAATCAATGAACGTTCTTCAATTTCGGCCATCCGATTAATATCATTATTTCCCCCGCTGATGATACAAACCACGGTTTTCCCTTTAATTTTTCCCTTCATCTGTTCCAAAGCGGCAACACTTAGTGCTCCTGCAGGTTCTACAACGATTGCCTGCTTGGAATAAAGTTCTAAAATAGTTGAGCAAATCTGTCCCTCATCCACTGACAGCAGCTGATCAACAGATTCGACTGCATATTCATAGGTTTGATTACCCACCTTTTTTACAGCTGCTCCATCTACAAATTTATCTACACTCGATAATTCAATCGGCCTGCCTGTTTCAAAAGCAGCTTTCATTGACTGAGCCCCTTTTGGTTCAACACCAATGACCGTTGTAATTGGACTGACTGCCTTCGTGTAAACAGAAGTTCCGCTGATCAATCCGCCTCCGCCGATTGCTGAAAGCAGATAGTCAATCTGTATTGCTTCTTCTTTTACCTTATTAAAGATTTCCACTGCGACGGTTCCCTGTCCCGCCATAATATTTAAATCATCAAATGGATCAATAAAGGTCTGCTTATTTTGAACAGCATATTCTTTTGCTGCCTTCGCAGAGGCATCAAATGTATCTCCTACCAATTGAATAGCTACTTCATCCCCACCGAAAAACTGGACCTGTGAAATTTTCTGCTGAGGCGTTGTTGTCGGCATAAAAATTGTCGCGGGTACCTTCATTTCATGACAGGTGTACGCTACGCCCTGTGCATGGTTTCCAGCACTGGCGCAGACAACACCGTTAGCCAACGTATCAGGGGAAATTTGAGAAATTGCATAGTAAGCGCCCCTGAGTTTGAACGACCTCACTTTCTGAAGGTCCTCTCTCTTCAAATAGACATTGCACTGATATTTTTGAGACAGATAGACATCATATTGAAGAGGCGTTTTAATTACTACCTTTGCAAGATGCTCATATGCTTCAGCTATCTTTTCTTTTGTAAGTTTTGTCACGCTCTTCTCTCACCTCTTTGTCTGTATCTGCTGTACTAGTGTGTGCTTGAAAACGCAAGCGGCGACGGCGAATATTTTAATGATTTTTATAGAACTCATCGTCATAACTATTCGTTTATGAACCACATAAACTGTGTTTTCTTCCTTGATCTCAACAAAAATCACTGAAAAATTCAAATTCCACTAACTTTTCAAACACGCCCTAGTCTTTTTGAGAAACAAACGGCATCATTTTTCTTAATTCCGCACCCACTTTTTCAATCGGATGTCCTGCATTTTCTTCACGCATTTTATGGAATTCTTTAAAGCCGTTCTTGTTATCATCTACAAATCCCTTCGCAAAATTACCGTTTTGAATATCTGTCAATACATCTTTCATGTTGGCTTTTGCCTGTTCAGTAATCACACGAGGACCGGAAACATAGTCGCCATACTCTGCTGTATTTGAAATAGAGTTACGCATTTTTTCAAATCCACCCTCATAAATCAAATCTACAATTAGTTTAATTTCATGACAAACCTCAAAATAAGCAAGCTCTGGCTGATATCCTGCCTCTGTAAGAGTTTCAAACCCAGCTTCAATCAAACTTGTCAGCCCGCCGCATAAAACAGCCTGTTCACCAAACAAATCTGTTTCTGTCTCTTCTTTAAATGTTGTTTCCAGAACACCCACACGTGTTGCTCCAATGCCTTTTGCATAAGAAAGAGCCAAATCTCGTGCAGTTCCTGTTGCATCCTGATAAACAGCAAATAATGCCGGTACTGCAAAGCCCTCAGTAAATGTACGACGAACTAAATGTCCCGGTCCTTTAGGTGCTACCAAGAAAACATCTACTTCCTTTGGAGGTTTGATAACATCAAAATGAATATTGAAGCCGTGAGCAAAAACCAACGCATCCCCTGCATCCAAATTTGGCGCAATTTCGTTATCATAAAGATCTCCCTGAATTTCATCAGGTGCCAAAATCATAATCAGTTGAGCTTTTTTTGCCGCTTCTGCTACGGGCAGTACTTCAAATCCGTCATTTCTTGCTGCATCAGCAGATTTCCCTTCTCTGATTCCAATAACAACCTGGTTCCCATTATCTCTTAAGTTTTGAGCGTGAGCATGTCCCTGAGAGCCATACCCGATAATTGCTGTTGTCTTTCCTTCTAATGCATTTTTTTCCACTGAATCGTTGTAATAAACTTTTACCATAATTGTAAAACCTCCAAATTTTTATATTAAAACTCCACTTAGTGATTGCCACGAGTGAAGCCTGTTACTCCAGTACGAGCTAATTGCTTAATACCATAGGGTGCTACAACATCAACAAATGCACTGATTTTTTCACTGGTTCCTGTTACTTGAATAACCACTGTTTTTGTGCCGACATCAATGACATTTGCTCTAAAAGGATCAATGACTGAAAATAATTCTGAGCGGATCGCTGCAGGCGCATTTAGCTTAATCAGTGCGAGTTCCCGTTCCAAATGAGGTTCATCTGTAATGTCAGAAACCTTGATAACATCAATCTGCTTATTCAGCTGTTTAGTAATCTGCTCACTTTCATTCAGATCTTCAACTTGGACGATAATTGTAATTCTGGATATATTTTCCTGTTCAGTCGGTCCCACAGAAATACTGTCTATATTCACTTGCCGCCGTGTAAGAACCCCACTGAAGCGATTTAAAACACCAGAATTATTGTATACTGTTGCAGTAATAATTCGTCTCATCATTAGTCCACCCCCAGCATCTGATAATTTGGCTTACCTGCCGGTACCATCGGCAATACATGTTCTGTTTGAGAAACACAAACTTCAATTAGAATCGGACCGTTTTCTTTAAAGGCTTTTTCCAGCTCTGCTTCCACTGTTTCAGGATTGGAAATTCGAACCGCTTTGATTCCATAAGCTTCTGCCAGCTTAAGAAAATCCGGCTGACTTGCAAATACAGATTCTGAGCGCCGCTGGTTAAAGAAGCATTCCTGCCACTGTCTAACCATTCCCAAAGACTGATTATTCAATAAAACAATTTTTATCGGCAAATTGTAATCATTCAAGATAGCCATTTCCTGATTGGTCATTTGAAAACCGCCGTCTCCTACAAACAGCACAACTTCCTTATCTCTGCATCCCAGCTGTGCACCAATCGCTGCCGGTATGCCATAACCCATCGTTCCCAGACCACCGCTTGTAATCAATTGCTTTTCATTTTTGAATGGGTAAAACTGAGCAGTCCACATTTGATGTTGACCTACATCTGTAGCAACAATTGCTTCGCCGTCTGTCAGCTTACCGATATATTCAATGACCTTCTGCGGTTTAATTTCTTCTTTTTGTTCTTTATCATATTTGAATGGATGCAGTTTTTTTCTTGAAAGGTTAATTTTTCGCCAGTCTGTCCAAGTATCAGCATCTTCAGCAATATCAACTGCCAGCATCTCTTTGAGTGTTTCTTTTGCATCAGCCACTATTGGGATCTTTGTTTCGATAATCTTTCCGATTTCAGCAGGATCAATGTCTATATGTGCCACTACTGCATTTGGTGCAAATTCCTGAGGCGCACTCGCCAGACGATCATCAAATCTTGACCCTATATTTATCAGTAAATCACAATCGGTTAACGCCATGTTAGCTGCAAAAGAGCCATGCATTCCGCCCATTCCAAGAAATAGTTCATGATTGGAAGGAATCGCCCCAAGACCAAGTAAGGTACTTAATACGGGAAGCTGATATTTTTCAATAAACGCTGTCAGCTCTTTGCTTGCATTTGCCTGAACCACGCCGGCTCCGACAATAACAAGCGGTTTTTTTGCATATGACAGCTCGTCCATTAGTTTTTTTACCTGCAGCTTATTAGGATAGACAGTCGGCTGATAGCTCGGCAGAACCAGCTCTGGAGGATTATCTGAACCAGATTCAATAATCTGCATGTCTTTTGGCAAATCAATAACTACCGGTCCTTTTCTGCCGGTTGTTGCAATATGAAAGGCTTCATCAATAATTCTGGGAAGCTCGCTGCTGTCTCTTACCTGATAGTTATTCTTGGTAATCGGCATTGTAATTCCGACCATATCAGCTTCCTGAAATGCATCTTTTCCAATACCGTTTGTTGTTACCTGACCTGTGAACACAATCAGAGGAACTGAGTCGCTCATTGCATCAGCTATACCTGTTACTGCATTTGTTGCTCCCGGACCGCTGGTTACTACTACCACGCCAGGCTTTCCTGTTGCTTTTGCATAGCCCTCTGCTGCATGAACGGCTCCCTGTTCATGCCTTGTCAGGATGTGAGGAATTTCACCGTCATATAACGCATCGTATAATGGCAGAACTGCCCCTCCGGGATACCCGAAAATCATCTCTACATTCTGTCTCAATAAAGAATCAATCAGCAGCTTCGAACCGCTCTTTATATTTTCCATAACTCCTCCTCCTTCTAATCCAATAAATCACTCGGGATTCTCATTATTCCCCCAGTATGAGCAGAAGTAACAAGTGCAGTATATCTTGCCAGATATCCCGTTTTCACTTTTGCTTTGAAAGGTTCAAGGTTCTTTCTTCTTTCTGCCAACTCTTCATCGGATACCCGAACATTCAATGTCCGCTCTGTTAAATCAATTTCAATTTCATCATCGTCTTTAATTAACGCAATAACTCCGCCTTCTGCTGCTTCAGGAGAAATGTGCCCCACAGCGATTCCCCTTGTTGCTCCGGAAAAACGGCCGTCCGTAATCAACGCTACTTCTTTCCCTAATCCGCGGCCAACAATACTGGACGTAGGAGCCAGCATTTCAGGCATCCCCGGACCGCCTTTTGGTCCTTCATAACGAATAACAACTACATGACCTTTTTTCACCGTGTGATTATCAATTGCTTCAACTGCTTCATCATGTGAGTTAAAGCAGATTGCTTTACCTGTAAACACCTTAATCGACGGATCTACACCTCCTACCTTTATAACGCTGCCTTTCTCGGCAATGTTCCCATAAAGGATTGACAGACCGCCTACAGGACTGTAAGGTGTTTCTTTTGGATGAATCACTTCTTCATTCTTAATTTGTGCATTTTCAACATTCTCCCGAAGTGTCTTTCCTGAAACTGTTATGCGGTCAGGATGGATTGCATTCTCCAAATCAACCAGTTCCTTCAAAATAGCGGAGACACCACCTGCTTCATGCACATCATGCATCGAATAAGCAGAAGATGGAGCAATTTTAGATAGATAAGGAACTCTTTTAGCAATTCCATTGACTGACTCAAGATCGTAATCAATTTCAGCTTCGTTAGCAATTGCCAATGTATGAAGAACCGTATTGGTTGAACCACCCATTGCCATGTCCAGAGCAAATGCATCATCAATTGCTTCTTTGGTAATAATGTCACGCGGTTTAATCTGCTTTTTAACAAGATCCATTAAACGGAAGGCAGATTCACGAATCAGTTCTCTTCTTTCTTCTGAAACAGCTAAAATAGTCCCATTGCCAGGAAGCGCCATTCCCAATACTTCCATCAGACAGTTCATGGAGTTTGCCGTAAACATACCGGCGCAGGAACCACAGGTCGGACAAGCATTTTGTTCCATAAAGTTAAATTCTTCTTCTGTCATTTGACCTTCTTTAAACGCCCCGACTGCCTCAAACATGGAGGATAGCGTTGCTGTATGTCCTTTCGGATCAATTCCCGCTTTCATAGGTCCGCCTGAACAGAAAATTGCAGGAACATTGGTCCGAACGCTGGCCATCAGCATCCCCGGTGTAATCTTGTCACAATTTGGAATATAAAAAACTCCATCAAACCAATGTGCATTGATCACTGTTTCAGCAGCATCTGCAATAATTTCCCTGCTTGGGAGAGAATAGCGCATCCCGATATGTCCCATTGCAATTCCGTCATCTACTCCGATGGTATTAAACTCAAACGGAATTCCACCGGCTTCTCGGATTGCTTCCTTGGCAATATCCGCCAGTTCTCTTAAATGGACATGTCCGGGAACGATATCAATGTAAGAATTACAAATTGCTATAAATGGTTTCTCCATATCTCTGGCACTTTTCACCTGACCTGTTGCATACAGCAGGCTTCTAGCCGGGGCTGCTTCTATTCCTTTTTTAATCATATCGCTTCGCATTTTTATCACTCCAATTCCAGTTTTTATGACATTCCATTTAATTTTCTCCTACAAAAAAAGCATCCCATTGATGGGATGCCTTAGCAAGAATCCCATTCACTAAAGACGAATAGGACTCAAACATCTGACAAAATCTCAGTGTTCTAAGTCCTCAAATATAAAATAATGACTAAATCAAAATTTGTTGTCTTTCTCATAAGAATGGATTCTCCTTTATGTAACTATGAATATAATTAAAATAAAATGTGAATTCGAAAAGCTTTTGTTAACTATAAACCCTACAAATTAGAATGTCAATAGAAAATTCAGAAAATTCAAAAAATCGAAAATGTCTTTCTATAAATAAAAAGCACGTAATTAAGTATACAGCTACTTAACATTACGCACTTTCTAACTCCTATTCATTTTCATCATTTTCTGCTGAAATAATAAATAGGCTGATTGGTTAATCGTTTCATTTGTCTTTTCTTATCTTCAATAATAGACAGAAGTTCTTCAGAGAAATTCTCCAGGATTACTCTTCCGCCTTTATACGTATTTCCCCCAATAGACGCCACTTCATCAGGAGTAATAATTACTTTACGATGAATAATTTTTTGGAAAAATACATCAATCAAATAAGTCGGCAGATAAAAGTTATTCTGAGCAGAAAAAGATTCCAAATAAATGAAATCATCAATACTTATATAGCAGTCATCCACAGACAAAAAATGAACAGTTTTATCGATGTAAATATCCCTTTTCTGCAAAATTTCATTAATCTTTTTATTCAATAGATTTAAAGATTCTATTTCTTTGACAAAGTGTTCCAGGTCACGTCGCCGATATTCTTTTCTTTCTTCAAATGAAGCACGTAATCCTATACTGACTATAGTAATAATTGCTCCTACAAATACACCTGACATTCCTACAAAAAAAATTAGCATCTAATTTTACCTCACAATAATTGATCTTCATAAAACAGTATAACATACCCATAAATAATGGAAAAATGTAACGTGTGATCTATTTTCAAAATAAGAACAGCTTATTTTATACATTTTTTATTATAAGATTATTCACAATACTGATCTCCAACAGCCAGTAAATGATCTTTTGCTACAGGAAAAACCATGTATTTGTCCAGAGTTGTTTCAAATTTTTCTCCAAAGATATCTTGAAGGTATCCGCACTGTTCACACTCTTCCAAAAAGCATTTTGTTTCTTTTTCATCTCTTAAAATTATATCTCTCATATCATATTGACCAGTAACGGGACAACTATTTCCTGAATAGATTGAAATCATATTCCAAAGAATGCTGGAAATCGACATTATCAATCCATCTAGCTTGGCATATTCACAGCTGCTCTTTCTTTCCGTTTCCATTCCCAAAGAGAGCCTTGGAGAAGCTGTCATATAAACAGCTGGATCAAGAGAAATCAGTCTATCTAAACCGCTTTTTTTAACTCTTCTTTTGTAAAAAAGCCATCATCATTTTTTACAAAAGCTGACAAAGCAATATAATAGTTTCTGCAATTGCCCATTATCTCAGGATTAGAATAAATAATGTGATACTGCTGCATAAATTTACTTTACCTTTTCATATATTTTTTTATGTTCTCCTCCGTATCAAAAGAATATTCAGAGCCGCTCCATACTTCCTCCTGCCAAGCCCTATTTTTATTGAACCTTCCAGAAATAACAACTGCACATAAACATGTTCCCAACATCAAAACAAATTCAGCATGTAAATGCTAACTCCCACTCCAAGATTTCTGCTGAAAACCGCAACAATTAACAAAGTTTTAAATACTTTATTAAGACATAATTTTTATTAATAAAAAGAATGCAATTTCATTGACCTTTATTGACCTTTACAGTATACTTTTTTTATGCATTCGAAACAGCGATATGTTAGAATGTGAGTGTGGAGCTTTGTATATAGGAGGAATTTAATTATGAATTTAATACCAACAGTTATAGAACAATCATCTCGCGGCGAAAGAGCCTATGATATTTATTCACGGCTATTAAAGGATAGAATCATTATGTTAAGCGGTCCTATCGATGATAACGTGGCAAACTCAGTTATTGCTCAGTTATTATTTTTAGATGCACAGGATTCTGAAAAGGATATTTATTTATATATCAACTCTCCGGGCGGAAGCGTTTCAGCTGGTCTGGCTATTTTTGACACAATGAATTTTGTTAAGGCAGATGTTCAGACAATTGTACTTGGAATGGCTGCCTCTATGGGAAGCTTCTTGCTGACAGCCGGTCAAAAAGGAAAACGATTTGCATTACCGAATGCTGAAATTATGATCCATCAACCGTTAGGCGGCGCACAAGGTCAGGCAACTGAAATCGAAATTGCTGCAAAGCATATCTTGGACACACGTGAACGCTTAAACAAAATTTTAGCAGAACGTACAGGTCAACCAATTGAAGTTATTGAAAAAGACACAGACCGAGATAACTTCATGACTGCTCAGCAGGCAAAAGAGTATGGTTTAATCGATGAAGTAATGGAAAACAGCAGTTCATTAAGCAAATAATAATGGAATGACTTGACTGGGATAATTACTGTCCCAGTTTTTTTGTACTGTCATTAATTTAATCAGGCATCCTATCTGTAATTTTATACTGAATATAGTAAACTGAGAGAAGCAATAAAGTAGAAAGAAGGAATAAACCATGGATATTTCTGTAATTGATGCATCAAAAGCAACTGAAAAGGATGGTTTGGTTATTGGCAAAAAGACCGCTCCAGTTAAAATCATTGAATTTATGAATGTTCGCTGCCCCTACTGTAAAAAATGGTTCGAGGAAAAGGACGAGCTTTTGACTAAATATGTTAATGAGGGCAAGCTTCAACGGATCATTAAACTTTTAGACAAGGAAAAAGAATCCCTTCAGCCCGGCAATGTAATGCATCGGTTTATTAATTATGACCTTCCGGTAAAAGGTTTGACAGATTTACATCAAATGTTTGCCACTCAAGATCAATGGGGGCATTTGCCTTTGGAACAGGTTGCAGAATTTGCCAGAGATAATTTGCAAATTACTGAAAGAGACAATCATACTGTTTCACAAAATGTTATTGCTGAAGCAGAAGCTGCAAATATTAAATTTGTACCAACAGTAGTTGTCAAAGAAGCAATTTTTGATGAAAGTATTACTGATGGAGAATTAATCAATATTATTGAAAGTCACTTGTAAAATGCATCTGACCTAAAAAGATGGGACCAGAGATCTATTCTTAAGAGTATCACCGAATGCTGAATGAATCAGCAATTTTCCGGTGATACTCTTGTTTGGAATTCTATCAAAATTCATCGTTACAGCGAGATTCTAACCCAATCCTCGAATCAGCATATCCACATATGCTTCCGCCATTTGCTTGCCCGCTTTATCCAGTACCATATTGTTGCTTACGCAATGAAAAACAAAGCCCATCAGTGCAATCAAATGCAGTTCTGCTGAGTGTTCATTTGCAGCAGAAAACATACCTTGTTCTTTTCCAGTTAAAATCAGTTGTTGCAATATACCAATTCCCTGGTTATCCTCTTCCATCTTTTCATCTTCAATTTTTGGAGAAGTCATCATGATTGCTTTAAACTTTTCCGGGTATTTCATCATCGTATAAATGAATATTAAGCTGCACATTCTTATCAGCTCATTCGGCTGCAGATGGCTGCTCACTTCAACCGTCTTTTTTACTTCTTCCACTACTTCAAGATACACTGTATAGGAAATATGATTGAGAATCTCTTCTTTATTTTCATAATAATTATAAATAGTTGCGGGAGCATACCCAATTTTTCCGGAAATCTTCCTAATTGAGAGTTTTTCAATTCCTTCAGCCAAAATAATCGCTACAGCAGCATCAAAAATTTTATTTTCAATGACTGTTTTCTCCCGCTCTCTTCGTTCTCTGCTATTCATAAACATCTCTCCTAAAAAATGAACACTGTTCAAAAAATTATTTTTATTAATCATAATTTATAAAGCTATTATTTTCAATCTTTTATTATTTACAAATTCTGTATTTATGATATTATAAGAACAAAATATGAACAGTGTTCACTAAAAATGCATCGTTCAAAAAGGAGATGCTATTATCGATACTTTGCTCATTTACGATTCTAAAAAAGGTGGAACTAAAGAGATTGTACAATTGATTGCTGATCAACTTAAACAGTCTGTTAACATTTTTCCTGTTGACGATGTCCAACTTGCAGATCACCTTTCAGATGCAGCTCAACTTGTTTTTTGTGCCCCAGCCTATGCAGGTCAGCTTCGAAAACCCGCCCGTCAGTTCTTAAAGAAATACGAATCGGCTTTTAAAGAAAAAGAGTTATATCTGGTAAATACAGGTATTCAGTTTGATCAGGAAAAAGTAGACGTACAACTTGAAAATATTTTTCCTAAAGCGTTGTACAAACATGCAAAGCTGACAATTTTCGCAGGAACCATTACACGTTTAGAGAAAATGAATTTCTTTGAGCGGATGATTTTGAAAAAGATATTCAAAGATGAGAATATTCCTTTTGATACACACCACCCTTACAAAAAAATCAATCAGGAAAACATTCAATTTTTAGTGGATAAGCTAAACAGCGAGAATGTCTATTCAAGATGATTATTGGCAATTCAAAAGAAAAAGAGATCAGATTGGATTATCCGCAAAGGGACTGTGACATAAGTATGTCTGAGACCCCTAAAGCCGAATAAACGGTGTTCCAGTTGTATAATCCGAGCATTCGTAAAAAGCGTAGGAGCAAGTTCTTATATGCCCCACAGACATGCTTCAAGGAGCGGAACGAAGTCCTTCAATTCTTAGCGGCTTTGCCGTTTAGAAATTGATGAGATCGAAACGAAGTCCTTCAATTCTTAGTGGCTTTGCCGTTTAGAAATTGATGAGATCGAAACGAAGTGTAGTGTTGTGTTGTGTTGTGTAGTTGAGAACCCTAGACGCAGAACACTTCTGTCACAACCTCAGACAGCTTCTATTCAATCTGTTCTCTTATAAATTTAAGATTGCTATTCAATCATTGGTTTATTTTCTCAATTCACTCGATTTAGCTGGTTGCCCTTAATTTGTCTGCATATTCGTTAATTTTTCGAATTCGATGGTTGATGCCGGACTTCGAAATAGCTCCTGAAGGAATCATTTCTCCCAGTTCTTTTAGGCTGACCTCCGGATGCTCCAAACGCAGCTCAGCAATTTCCTGTAATTTATCAGGCAGAGCCTGTAGTCCAACAGTTAGTTGAATGTACTTAATATTATCGATTTGTTTGGACGCAGCATCAATCGTTTTATTTAGATTTGCTGTTTCACAGTTTACCAGTCGATTAACAGAATTCCTCATATCCCGTACGATACGGACATCTTCAAATTTTAACATGGAATTTGTTGCACCAATCAAAGTCAGAAAATCAGCTATCTTCTCAGCTCCTTTTAAATAGGAAATATAACCGCTTCTGCGCTCCAATGTTCGTGCATTAAGATCATAGTAATTCAACATATCACAGATGTCATTGTTGTGCTCTTCATAAGTGGAAAATATTTCCAAATGATATCTGCTGGTTTCAGGATTATTCACCGAGCCTGTGGCCATAAAAGCACCTCTTAAATAAGATCGCATTTTTTGTGCATTGCCCACAATTTCATCTGATACATGGTCTTGAAACATCATGCCATCCATAATATTCAAATCCGAAAGAACAGAATTCGTATCTTGTTTCAATCGTACAATATAAACATTATTCTTTTTCAATTTCATTTTTCGTCTCACCAGCAACTCTGATCGGACATTATAATGATCTTTCAATAAAGAATAGATTCTTCTAGCAATCGCAGCATTTTCCGTTTGAACATTCAAAACAAACTGCTGATTAACCAGACTTAAGGAACCATTCATCCGAATTAATGCAGCGAGCTCAGCCCTTGCATGTTCCCGATGCACTTCCAATGTGGTCAGTTCCTTTTTCACATCTGATGCAAATGACATGAAACATCCCTTCCTTCTATACAACTACTCCATTTTTTAGTACTTCGCTCCAAACACAATACGAAACAATTCTTCAACCACTTTATCTCCATCATGAAAAACGCCTCCGTCTCTCAGCTTAAGAAAATCTGTGGAAATGACACGACAGCCTTCATTTCTCAGCCCTTGAAAATCATGCCTGACCTGTACAAGATATTCATCATAAACATCAAAATCCATATAATTTTCCGGGACTGGTTCCGTGTTTACAAGCACCGTATCTACAAACTTTTCTTGCAAATGATTATGAAGAACTCTGATATGATCTGCATCTGTAAAGTGCTCTGTTTCACCCTTCTGAGTCATAATGTTACAAATATAGACAACTTCACCTGTCCTTCGGAGGATGGCATCGCCTATTTCACTGATGACCAGATTCGGCAGAATACTTGTGAATAAGCTCCCGGGACCTAAAACAATCATATCTGCTTCTTCAATTGCTTTCACCACTTTTCGTGCAGCTTTTGGCTGCTCTTCATCATTGGTATTTGAAACAAAAACATGATCAATCGTTTTTCGATCCACGGCAATATTGGATTCTCCAACTGCAATTGTTCCATCTTTAAAAACAGCATGCAGGGTCAGCGGGCGTTCTGATGAAGGATAAATATGGCCGTCAACATGCATAATCTTTGAAAGCAGCTGAATCGCTTCATAAGTACTGCCTCTCATTTCCGAAATAGCTGCGATAATCAAATTACCAATGGCATGATTGGCAAAGTATTTATCTTGTTTGTTAAAGCGATACTGAAAAATATCTTCATATAATTGAGGCATATCCGAAAGTGCCACCAATACATTTCTTAAATCTCCGGGCGGTGTCAGGTTCATTGATTTTCTGATTTCCCCACTGCTGCCGCCGTCATCTGCGACAGTGACAACTGCAGTAATATCCGCTCCCTGATTTCGGAGACTTTTCAGAATAACCGGCAGACCAGTTCCGCCGCCAACGACTACAATTTTAGGTTTTCGAATCCGATAGGTTTTCATGATCGATTCACCGTCTCTTTCCGTTTATCTTTATCACGGTGAGTCACATTCACATGATACTCTTCTGCCAACTTGCGGGAAATACGTTCAGTCAGAGCAACTGACCTGTGTTGACCTCCTGTACAGCCAATGGCAATTGTCACATTTGACTTCCCTTCTTTTTTATAGCCGGGAATAACAAACTCCAGCAAATCAACAAATTTTGTATAAAATTCTTCTGTTTCCGGAAAGCTCATCACATAATCATAGACCGACTGATTCATTCCAGTTAAGGGACGCAGTTCAGGAATATAGTGAGGATTTGGTAAGAAACGAACATCAATGACGATATCCGCATCAATTGGCAAGCCATATTTAAATCCAAATGACACAAATTCCAGACGAAACTCATGGGTAGCTCTGGATTTGAATTCCTGGTTAATTCTTTCCCTTAACTGGCGGGGAGATAGATTGGTTGTATCAATAACCAGTTGAGCATCTCCCTTAATTTCTTCCAGAATCGCCCGTTCTTTTCTGATACCTTCTGTAATCAGTCCATCCATTGCTAATGGATGAGTTCGTCTTGTTTCTTTATAGCGCGAAACTAGTTCTTCATCTGTTGCATCTAAAAACATAAC
Source organism: Enterococcus sp. BWT-B8 (assembly GCF_020567625.1). Classification (NCBI taxonomy): domain Bacteria; kingdom Bacillati; phylum Bacillota; class Bacilli; order Lactobacillales; family Enterococcaceae; genus Enterococcus; species Enterococcus sp. BWT-B8. Next base: position 18,086 of record NZ_JAJDJV010000016.1, read on the forward strand.
AGTCGTATCAATCAGATTCGTATTTTCTATTTCAACAAGCATATTTTGTATTTCTCTAAAAAAGGTTCGTGATCTTAAATCGACGACTAAAGCAATTTTCGTTACTTTTCCTGATTCTTTAATTAGCTCCCAAAATTTAGGGATTAAGCTTGGCGGCATATTATCGATACAAAAATACCCCATATCTTCAAAACACTGAACAGCCACCGTCTTGCCGGCACCGCTCATTCCTGTAATTATTATTAATTCTAAATTATCTGCCATAAAATCGACTCCTTTGAGGACATTTTAATAATTATAACATTCCGGGCGTGTCAAAGGAAGCTTTTATGTCTGATCCTTTTGATAAATGAATTTTTCTCTAACGATTTCTCTTTGCAAACATCGTATTGATTAATCTTTATGAAATAAATTACAGGATAAATATTTTTTACATCGGGAGTCCATGCATTTATAAAGAAATCTAACCAGAAAATTATAGAAAATAAATAATTTTTCAAACAATAAAAGAGACAGCTTCTACCTTTGTAATAAGCAACCAAATTAAACCGCATCAATTATGCCAAGATAGTTAATGTTTAGAATTGGATTGTCACAATCCAAGCTAAAACAATCTTTCGGATGGTGTTTCAATAATTCAACCACTCACTTAATATTCTAATAATTTTTTCTCTTTTTAGATTCTAATTAAAAAAGAAAAAGGAACACCCCCTACTAAAGTTAAGAGATGTTCCTTTTTCTTTTTTGAACGGATTATTTATAGAGAGAAAGTTATAGACCAATTCACATCCATAACTTATCTTCATTAAACAAATTTTACCTTAAATAAAGATTTAAATCAAGGAAACTAAAAGAATCCTTAATAATTATTTGTTTGACTAAAATAAATATAAACAAACTGAAAATGGAGTATACCAATTCTAAAGAACGCTCTTCAGATATTGCCCTGTATAGCTCTCTTTTATTTCAGCAATATCTTCTGGAGTCCCTATTCCTACAATGGTACCTCCGCCTTCTCCACCCTCAGGTCCTAGGTCGATTACGTGGTCTGCTGACTTAATCATATCCAGATTATGTTCAATAACCAACACTGTGTTTCCTGTATCAACAAGACGATTCAAAACATTCAGCAAGCGAGAAATATCATCTGTATGGAGTCCCGTAGTTGGTTCATCTAAAATATAGAAATTCTTTCCGTTGGATATTTTATGAAGCTCACTGGCCAGTTTCATCCGCTGTGCTTCTCCCCCGGAAAGTGTGGTTGCAGGTTGTCCCAATGTTACATAGCCTAAACCAACATCTAATATCGTCTGAAGCTTTCGATGAATTTTCGGAATGTGTTGGAAGAACTCAACCGAATCTTCCACAGTCATTTCAAGTATATCTGAAATATTTTTTCCTTTATAATGAACATCGAGAGTTTCAGAGTTATAACGTTTTCCATGGCAGACTTCACATGGAACATAAACATCCGGCAGGAAATGCATTTCGATTTTTATAATACCGTCTCCCCGGCAAGCTTCACACCTTCCGCCTTTAACATTGAAACTGAATCTGCCCTTTTTATATCCACGGACTTTTGCTTCATTTGTCTTTGCAAACAGATCACGAATGTTATCGAATACACTGGTATATGTTGCCGGGTTACTTCTCGGAGTTCTGCCGATCGGACTCTGATCAATATCAATAACCTTTTCGATATGCTTATATCCTGTGACATTTTTATGTTTACCTGGTTTATTTGAATTTCGATTAATTTTTTGTGCCAAAGCTTTTTTCAAAATTTGATTTACCAATGTACTCTTACCGGAACCTGAGACACCAGTTACAGCAACGAATTCACCCAAAGGAAATTCCACGTTAATATTTTTTAAATTATTTTCTGCAGCACCAGTCACTTTAATTGATTTGCCGTTTCCTTTTCTGCGTTTTTCCGGAACAGAGATTTTTTTCTTTCCTGATAAATACTGTCCAGTCAATGATTTTTTATTTTTGGCAACCTCTTTTGGAGTGCCGGCAGCTACAATCTGTCCCCCCTGATCTCCAGCTCCAGGCCCAACATCGATTAGATAATCTGCTTCCCTCATTGTATCTTCATCATGTTCCACCACAATCAGAGTATTTCCAAGATCACGCATCTTCTTTAATGAAGCAATCAGACGATCATTATCCCGCTGATGAAGTCCAATTGACGGCTCATCAAGAATATAGAGTACGCCTGAAAGGTTTGAGCCAATCTGCGTTGCAAGTCTGATCCGCTGGGCTTCCCCTCCGGACAACGTACCGGAAGCCCTGCTCAATGTCAGATAATCCAGACCGACATTCTCCAGAAATGTCAGACGATCTCTGACTTCCTTTAAGATAGGTTTTGCGATCATCTCTTCCTGCTCAGACAATGACAGCTTATCAAAGAACGGCAACCCTTTTTTGATCGTCAGCTCGCTGACTTCACCGATGCTGGTCCCGTTGATTTTCACTGCCAGTGCCTGCTGATTCAAACGATATCCTTTACATGTTTCGCAAGGCAATTCGGTCATGTAAGTACGCATTTGTTCCCGAGTGAACTCACTATTGGTTTCATGATAACGGCGTTTAATATTCTTTAGTACCCCTTCAAAAGGGACGTCTACGTCTCGAACACCGCCAAAATCATTTTCATAGTGAAAATGGAATACTTCTCCGTTTGAACCATTTAAAATAATATCCTGATGCTCTTCTGGCAATTCACTGAACGGAGTATCCACATCAATACCAAAACTGAGCGCTGCTTGTTCCAGCATTTGAGGATAATATTGAGAACTGATCGGATTCCATGGAGCAACTGCTCCTTCTTTCAGTGTTTTTTCTGGATCGGGGATAACTAAGTCCTTATCTACTTCCAACTTCATTCCAAGCCCATCACAATCCGGGCAGGCTCCAAATGGTGCATTAAATGAGAACAGACGCGGCTCCAATTCTCCTACAGTAAAACCACAGTAAGGGCATGCATAATGTTCACTGAACAGCAATTCTTCCTTGCTGTTTACGTCTACTAAAGCATAGCCGTCTGCAAGCCGGAGGGCTGCCTCAAGTGAGTCAAAGAGACGGGAGCGAATACCCTCTTTTACAATAATCCTATCGACAACAATAGCAATATCATGCTTCTTGTTTTTTTCAAGTTCAGGCACTTCACTCAGATCATAAACTTCTCCATCCACGCGAGCTCTCACATAACCGTCTTTTTGGATTGATTCAAATACTTTTTTGTGCTGACCCTTTTTCTTTACAATTACCGGTGCCAAAATCTGAACTTTGCTTCGTTCCGGCAGTTCCAGGACACGATCCACCATTTGTTCCACAGACTGACTGGTAATTTCTATATGATCATTTGGGCAAATCGGATGACCGATTCTAGCAAACAAAAGACGCAGATAGTCATTAATTTCCGTAACTGTTCCTACTGTTGAACGCGGATTTTTACTTGTTGTTTTCTGGTCAATCGAAATGGCCGGACTTAATCCATCAATGCTGTCAACATCAGGCTTATCCATTTGACCTAAAAACTGGCGGGCATAAGCTGAAAGACTTTCAACATATCGGCGCTGTCCTTCGGCATATAAAGTATCAAAAGCCAATGAGCTTTTTCCAGACCCCGATAAACCAGTCACTACAACCAGCTTATCTCTAGGGATTGTTACATCTATATTTTTTAAGTTATGAGCTCTTGCTCCGTGAATGACAATTTTATCGTTTTGCATCTTTTACCTCCTAGTTTGAAGCCTTCAATTCCAGTATTGTATCTCTTAATGTAGCTGCAGCTTCAAAATCAAGCGCTTTGGCCGCATCTCTCATTTCTTTTTCCAGTCGCATCAGCAAATCATCTTTTTCCTGTTTCGTCATCTTATCATAAGACTTGCTGATTGTATAAGTTTCATCCTCTTCTGCAACCTTGGAAATGGAGATCAGATCACGGATTTCTTTAATGATTGTTTTCGGAACAATACCATGTTCTTCATTATATTGTTCTTGAATAGAACGCCGCCGTGCCGTTTCATCCATCGCTTTTTGCATGGAATCAGTAATTTTATCCGCATACATGATAACTTTTCCATCCGCATTTCTCGCTGCCCGTCCAATAGTCTGGACAAGCGACCGCTCGCTTCGCAGGAATCCCTCTTTATCAGCATCCAAAATAGCAATTAATGAAACCTCAGGTACATCCAGACCTTCTCTCAACAGATTAATTCCTATCAAGACGTCGAATTCTCCCAACCTCAGATCACGGATAATCTCAGTTCGTTCCATCGTTTTAATGTCACTGTGAAGATACTTTACCTTCATTCCAAGTTCTTTGAAGTAATCTGTTAGGTCTTCCGACATTTTTTTGGTTAATGTCGTAATAAAGACCCGTTGATTTTTTTCAATACGCTCATTAATTTCACCAACAAGGTCATCAATCTGTCCCATAATCGGACGAACTTCAATCACCGGATCAAGCAGCCCTGTCGGACGAATAATCTGCTGAATCACAGTATCTGTTTGTTCATACTCATAAGGTCCCGGTGTTGCAGATACATAAACAACCTGATGGACATGCTGCTCAAATTCTTCAAGACGTAAAGGCCGATTGTCCAGTGCACTTGGCAGACGGAATCCATAGTCAACGAGCATTTGCTTTCTTGCCCTGTCGCCATTATACATACCTCGTACCTGAGGCATGGTTACATGCGATTCATCAATGACCAGCAGAAAATCGTCCGGAAAGAAATCTATCAGAGTATACGGAGGCTCTCCTTCTGATCTGCCATCCATATGTCTGGAATAATTTTCAATCCCAGAGGTGTACCCCATTTCACGCATCATTTCGATATCATAATTGGTCCGCTGCTCCAGACGCTGTGCTTCCAGCAGCTTATTTTCAGACCGCAGAACCTTCAGACGAGCATCCAATTCATCTTGTATCTGACTGATTGCATGTTCCATATGGTCTTCATTTGTAACAAAGTGGGTTGCAGGGAAAATAACCGCATGCTCCGTTTCACCTAAAATTTCCCCGGTCAATGCATCCACTTCTCGGATTCTCTCTATTTCGTCTCCAAAAAATTCGACTCTCAACGCATGGTCATCTCTTGATGCCGGGAATATCTCAACAACATCCCCTCTGACACGAAAACGCCCCCGCTGGAAATCAATATCATTTCGTTCAAATTGAATATCCACAAGACTTTTCAGCAGCTGCCCTCTTTCTATTTCCATACCTGCTCTTAATGAAACAATTTGTTCACTGTATTCTTTTGGATCTCCCAAACCAAAAATACAAGAGACTGAAGCAACAACGATCACATCATTACGCTCCAGTAAAGCACTGGTTGCAGAGTGACGAAGTTTATCAATCTCATCATTAATACTGGCATCTTTTTCAATGTATGTATCACTTGAAGGAACATAAGCCTCCGGCTGATAATAATCATAGTAACTGACAAAATATTCAACTGCATTATTCGGAAAGAATTCTTTAAACTCTCCATATAGCTGCCCAGCTAATGTTTTATTATGAGCAATTACTAATGTCGGCTTGTTAATCTCTTTAATGACATTTGAAATTGTGAATGTTTTACCAGTTCCGGTGGCCCCCAAAAGAATCTGAGCCTTTTCTCCGCCTTCAACACCCTCAATCAGCTGAGCGATTGCTTGCGGCTGATCCCCATCCGGTTTATATTTTGAAACTAACTCAAATGTATTGGTGGTTTTTCTCTCAATCATAAGTTGTGCTCCCCTCGTGTAATTTTCTCACTAGAAAAGGAAAAGAGTAAATTTCTTACTCCCTGAATTATTTTAACATACCGAACATATTTTCGCTACTTCTATAATCTCAATTTTTTATCCGTTCTTATATGTATTATATATAGAAGGTATTCAAATGTTTCCCATCAGCTGAAAGCTTTTTAGAAGGAGAAATTATTAGTAACTAGGTGGGTTAACCTTGTCATAAAACCTAACATCAAACGTTAGATTTTTTTATTTTTTTTCTTACCTTTACCGAATTTATTGTTTTTCTCATGGATTTTGCTATATAATTGTTAAATATGTAATTATTTAGGAGGATTTTATATGAAGAAGAAGCACTTTTTATTTTCTTTATTTGCTATGATTGCAAGTCTGCTCATTTTAACGAACGGCAGTACGAGCTGGGCAGAAGAAAAGACTTATGATATTGGAACAGATCTGACATTCGCCCCATTTGAATTTCAGGATTCAAATGATGAATATATCGGTATTGATATAGACTTGCTGAATGCAATTGCAGAAGATCAGGGATTCAAAGTGAATCTTAAGCCTCTTGGATTTGACTCAGCCATTCAAGCTGTACAGTCAGGACAGATTGATGGAATGATCGCGGGAATGAGTATTACAGATGAACGAAAAAAATCCTTTGACTTCTCAGAGTCCTATTTTAACAGCGGCCTGCAAATGGCTGTCAAACAAGGAAATGATACCATTGAGAACTATGATGATTTAGATGGTAAAACAGTTGCTGCCAAAGTAGGAACGGAAAGTGCAGCTTTTCTTGAGAAAAATCAGGACAAGTATGGCTATTCCATTAAAAATTTTGATGATGCAACTGGTCTGTATCAGGCTCTTCAAAATGGTGAAGCCGATGCGATCTTTGATGATTATCCAGTATTAGGCTATGCCATTACAAATGGACAAAAGCTTCAACTGGTTGGAGCAAAAGAAACCGGCAGTTCTTACGGATTTGCTGTGAAAAAGGGGCAAAACCCTGAACTGATCGAAATGTTCAACGACGGACTTGAAAAACTAAAAGAAGACGGCACCTATGATAAAATCATTGCAGAGTATATCTCTTCCGGTTCTGAAGATGCTGAAGGTGAAATGAAACAAATTGAGCCTAAAAAAGATGTGTATACAATTGCCAGTGATTCAACGTTCGCGCCTTTCGAATTTCAAAATTCTGATGGTGAATACGAAGGAATCGATGTTGATTTGATCAATCGAATTGCTCAACTTCAGGGCTTTACAATTGAGTTTAAGTTTATTGGGTTTAGTTCAGCAGTTCAAGCTGTGGAATCCGGTCAGGCAGACGGAATGATTGCAGGGATGACCATTACTGATGAACGTGAAAAATCCTTTGATTTCTCCACTCCTTATTTCAACAGCGGAATTCAAATTGCTGTAAAAAAAGGCAACGATTCTATAACTTCCTACGAAGATTTAAAAGATCAAACAGTTGGAGCAAAAATCGGGACAGAGAGTGCTGACTTCCTTGAAGCGAATAAAGATAAATATGGATACAAGATCAAATATCTGGATACAACAGATGCCTTGTACAGCTCTTTGGATATTGGCGAGATTGCTGCGATGATGGATGATTATCCGGTAATCGGTTATGGAATTGCTCAAGGGCAGGCTTTGTCGACACCCATTCCACGTGAAGAAGGCGGCTCTTACGGGTTTGCTGTAAAAAAAGGCAAAAATCCTGAATTAATTGAAATGTTTAATGAAGGCTTGGCTGAATTAAAACGAACAGGTGAGTACGACACAATTGTTGGAAAATATATTAAAGACGGCAGCACCAAAAATACTGTAGATGAATCCACCTTTTCCGGAATGATTAAAAATAACTGGAAGCGTCTGTTAAGCGGATTATGGATGACTGTTCAGCTTACACTGATATCTTTTGTTTTAGCGTTAATTCTGGGTGTGATTTTCGGTCTGTTTAGTGTTTCTCCAGTAAAAGCTTTACGTGTAATCTCAACAATTTATGTAGATATTATTCGGGGAATTCCACTAATGGTAGTTGCATTCTTTATTTATTTCGGCTTGCCAGGTATTTTAGGCTTTAACATTCCTGTATTTATTGCTGGGATTATCACACTGACCCTAAATGCCAGTGCTTATATTTCAGAAATTGTCCGGGGCGGAATTAACGCTGTGCCAGTTGGACAAATGGAGGCTTCCAGAAGTTTAGGCCTGTCCTACAATAAAACAATGCGAAAAATCATTCTGCCGCAGGCTATCAAGATTATGATTCCTTCGTTCGTAAATCAATTTGTTATTTCTTTGAAGGACACAACGATTCTTTCTGCAATTGGTCTAATTGAATTACTACAGACGGGTAAAATTATTGTTGCCCGCAACCTTCAAAGTACCATGGTTTACTTAATAATTGCTGTAATGTACCTGATACTCATTACATCATTAACAAAACTGGCAAAAGTTCTTGAAAAGAGGGTGAAATAAATGACTGAAAAAATTCTTGTTGAACATTTGGTGAAAAAATTCGGCGATAATACTGTATTGAATGATATCAATGTTTCGATCAACGAGGGCGATGTTGTTTGTATCATCGGACCCTCAGGATCTGGAAAAAGTACATTTCTGCGCTGCCTGAATCAGCTTGAAGAAGCATCAAGCGGTGATATCATTATCGACGGTTCAAATCTGACAGATAAAAATACGGATATCAATAAAGTCCGCCAGCATATTGGAATGGTGTTCCAGCACTTTAACCTGTTCCCGCATTTATCTGTACTGGAAAACATTACTCTGGCTCCTGTAGATTTGGGACGTCTGTCTCCTGCGGAAGCGAAAGAGGAAGCAATGAGACTTTTGGATACGGTCGGATTGGCTGATAAAAAGGACAGCTATCCGAAATCTCTTTCAGGGGGCCAAAAGCAACGTGTGGCAATTGCTCGAGCACTGGCTATGAACCCAGATATCATGCTGTTTGATGAACCAACTTCTGCACTTGATCCGGAAATGGTTGGGGATGTGCTGAATGTTATGAAGAAGCTGGCAAAACAGGGAATGACCATGGTTATCGTTACTCATGAAATGGGCTTCGCTAAAGAAGTAGCGAACCGGGTAATGTTTATCGATGGCGGAAACTTTCTGGAGGATGGTTCACCGAAACAAATTTTTGAATCTCCTCAAAATGAGCGGACAAAAGACTTCCTTGATAAAGTGTTGAATATTTGATAAGTAAACTCTCCTGAGTATTGGCTTGCTCAGGAGAGTTTTTAATGCAGCAGCGGTATTGAAACTATCATAGCCTCTCTGGGCAGCTTAATTGGGTTCAAAATCTATATAGACCATTATCCAGAAAAAAACAGATACTTTTTAATTCAATTTACTTGTTTCAATAGACTATTTTTAACTGCTTTTGTGCTTTAAAACCTGCTAATTTAAGTAAAAGAGCCTGTGACAAACACTCATGAGGGCTATCGCCCTCACCAAACAGAATGAAAAGAAAAAAAACGATCGACCTACACGCTATTTCCTGTCATACTAAAGAGGACAGAAGGGCTTGTAGGTCGATCACTTATTGAAGTTCTTTTCCAAGTTGACCTTGAGGGACAAACTAGATCGTTCTACTTATCTGCTCCTGCGGTTACTCGTCGCATTTAAGTCCGTATACATGCTCCTTCGGTTACTCGTCGCATTTAAGTCCGTATACATGCTCCTTCGGTTACTCGTCGCATTTAAGTTCATGTACGTGCTCCTTCGGTTACTCGTCGCATTTAAGTTCGTATATATGCTCCTTCGGTTACTCGTCGCATTTAAGTTCGTATACATGCTCTTGCGGTTACTCGTCGCATTTAAGTTCGTATACATGCTCCTTCGGTTACTCGTTGCATTTAAGTTCGTGTACATGCTCCTTCGGTTACTCGTCGCATGGAGAAGCTTTGTCACAACCTCCTCAAGTTACTTTGTTTTCTTCATTATTCTATGCGTAATTATTCTCTACAAAGACATCCAGTGCCTGAATCGCTCTGACAATCTCTCGTTTTGTTACAACTCGCGGCTGCTGCTTCAGGCAGTCTCCATCTGATAGAGACTGCTCGGCAATCAAACCAAGCTGTTTCTCATCTTTAAAATCCAGTCCCATTCCTCGACAATTGATTGGCAGTCCCAATTCACTGAACAAGTCAATGTATCTTGTCAGCATTTCAGTCGGCTGTTCCTCTAAAACAAGCTGAACAAGTGTTGTGAAGGCCACTTTCTCCCCGTGCATCAACAAATTGACTTTTCCCTTGATAGCTGAAAAGCCGTTATGCAGAGCATGAGCAGCTGAAAGGCCGCCGCTTTCAAAACCAAGACCGCTCATTAAAATATTTGCTTCTACAACTGCTTCAAAGGCATCTGTAACTCGTCTTTTTCTATTATCTTCAACAGCCTGGAGTCCATAGGTAAATAAAACATCTTCACATCTCTCAGCAATCGCCAGTGCTGTGAATGTTGGTTTTTGCCCCAGAACATTAACGCCATGATTTTTCCAAACAGATCTTGCTTCAACTCCGGTGGCCAAACCATCTGCAATCCCTGCTATCAATGTCCGAACAGGTGCATTTACAATTATTTCAGTATCAACAAGAACAAGATCAGGATTTTTTTGGTACAAAGCATAGGTCTTAAAGCGGCCATCATCCTCATATAACACAGATACTGAAGAAGTTGGCGCATCAGTAGATGCCGTTGTCGGTATAACCACAATTGGTATATTCAATTGATCCGCGATTGCTTTCCCCGCATCAATGACTTTACCTCCTCCTAGTGCAAGTAAAACCTCACTACTCGTTTCAGTCATTTCATTAATAATACGTTGTATTTCTTTTTCAGAAGATTCTCCATTAAAAATAATGTGTGCTACCTTCAATCCTTCACTAGTCAGCTGCTGATCATACGATTCTCCAACAAGCGTCCAGACAAACTCATCCGTCAAAATCAGGGCATTATTCCCAAATGTTTGAATGTACGGTCCACTTCTCCTAAGAAGGTCTCTCCCCTGAACGTATTTTGATGGACTGACAAATAGCTTTTCCATGCTTTCACCTCTTACTACCAAATTTTTACCGTTTTTAATTATACAGGTCATTTTATTAAAAAAAAAGGGAAGCCGAAAATTCAGCTTCTCCTTCTATTATTATTCATTTCACATCATTAAACGTTCTTTTTGCTCACTGAGGATCTGATTCAACTCATATGGCGTCAGCTGATAGACATCGTTCAGCCAATTATGGTAGAGTAAATGCGCGTGTCCACGCCATGTGTTGATGACTCCTTTGTCCAACTGGTTATCTACAAAATAGTTTTTAGGTATTGCAGTGTCCATGCCTTTTTCCTTATCACGCAGATATTCCTGTGTTAAAGAATCCGTATCGTACTCAAAATGACCCAGCAAAAAGATATTATGATCATCTTCGGAAATTAAAATCGTTGCCCCAATTTCTTCATTTGCTGCCATTATCCGTAAACGCTTCTCATCAATCTGTCCTTCATTGATGCCTGTGTACCGGGATTGAGGCGTATTAAAGCGGTCATCAAATCCTCTGAACAAACGATGATTTTCTTTTGGTGTCTGACTGTAAATACCAAACAGCTTTTTATCATAGGCAGTTTTCTCTACGCCATAGTGATGATACAGGGCTGCCTGTGCACCCCAGCAGATATGAATGACCGAAGTTGTATTTGTCTGACTCCAATCCATGATTTCCACCAGTTCATCCCAGTAATTTACTTCTTTAAACGGCAGCTGTTCTACTGGTGCACCGGTAATAATCATTCCATCGTAAGTTCTGTTCCTGATCTCATCAAATGCCAGATAAAATTGTGACAAATGATGCAGGCTGGTATTTTTATGTTCATGAGAAGAAATTTTCAAAAAATCAACATCTATTTGCAAAGGACTTTGACTGATTAATCGAAGAAGCTGAATTTCTGTATCAATTTTATTGGGCATCAGGTTTAGAATCAAGAGCTTTAATGGTCGGATATCCTGTGTAGAGGCCCGTTCATTATCTATGGCAAAAATGTTTTCTTTTTCCAATACTTGCTTCGCCGGGAAGCTATCAACCAGTTTTATCGGCATCACCTATGCCTCCAGCTTTTCAAAGGCCTGCTGCAAATCTGTCAGAATGTCTTTCACATTTTCAATCCCACAGGAAATACGAATCAGTCCTGGAGAAATGCCTGCATTACTTAGTTCATCATCAGATAACTGACGATGTGTAGATGTTGCAGGATGCAGCGCACAGGTTCGAATATCTGCTACGTGTACTTCCAAAGAAACAAGTTCCAATGAATCAAGCCACTTAGCTGCTGCTTCTTTTCCATCTGCAATTTCAAACGAGATAACTCCGCACAACCCGTTTGGAACATATTTTTGAGCTAGTTCATAATTCACATCAGTTTCCAATCCAGGATAAGTAACAGAAGATACAGCATTTTGCTCTGTTAAAAATTTCGCTACTGCTAATGCATTTTCATAATGACGATCCATCCGTACAGGTAAAGTTTCCATTCCCAAATTCAGCAAAAATGAGTTTTGAGGAGAGGGAGTCGCTCCAATATCTCTCATTAGCTGCACACGAGCTTTGGTAATATAAGCAGCCGGTCCAAATGTCTCAGTATAAACCAAATTATGGTACGTCACATCAGGCTTGCTGAGCTGAGGAAACTTTCCATTACTCCAGTTGAATTTCCCGCTGTCAACAATTACTCCACCAGTCTGAACTGCATGACCATCCAAATATTTTGTCGTACTGTGTATCACAATATCTGCACCATATTCAATTGGGCGACAAAAATAAGGGGTAGCAAATGTATTATCAATAATAAACGGTACCTCTGCATCATGTGCCAGTTTGGCAAATTTCTCAATATCCAAAACATGCATGGCAGGATTGGCAATCGTTTCAGCAAAAACTGCTTTTGTATTTGGTTGAACCGCTTTTTTCAACTCTTCCAAGGTTGCTGTCTGATCAACAAATGTAACTTCGATACCCATTTTTCTGAACGTATGAGCGAGTAGGTTAAACGTCCCGCCATACACATAGGAAGAAGAAATCAGATGGTCTCCCGCTTCAAGAATATTCAGAATTGCAAAAAATGTTGCTGCCTGACCGGAAGAAGTACACAATGCCGCAACTCCGCCTTCCAGTGCCGCAATCTTTTCTTCTGCTGCATTTGTCGTTGGGTTAGCCAGACGAGTATAAAAATACCCAGCCTTTTCCAGATCAAATAATTTGCCAATTTCTTCTGTAGAGTCATACGTATACGTTGTACTTTGAACAATGGGAGCCACTCTCGGCTCTCCATTTCCCGGTTGATAGCCTGCGTGCAGACACTTCGTTTCAAATTCCATTCTTTTTCCCTCCATCATTTTTTAGTTGTATTTCTGGTCCGCTTAATGTTTCAGCATTAAAGATATAAGAGTTCATGCCAGTCTTTTGATAGCGGGCTATACAGCTGTATACAAAAAAGCTCCCGCCTTTTCGTTGCCGAAAGGACGCGAGCGTATACTCCGTGTTACCACCTTAATTCACTGCTCCCTTATAAGAACAGCCTCAGTCAGTAAGACAAAATCCCCTTTTCTGTCATTACTGTCATGCTGTAACGGGCATTCCCGCTGACCGCTTATCCTCAGACTCACGATCATCTGCTCAAAGACCATCTTCCAAGCTGATTCCTCTGCTTCTTTTCACCAGTCGAAGCTCTCTTTTAAAATTCAGCAGCTTGTACTCTTCTTTTCAATGCATCTAACCTATGTTGTTGGGTTCACTATACTTGATTTTTTTGATTCAGTCAACAAGAATTCCGAACAAAAATAACTTAATAACTGAAATCATTAGTGTTTTCAAGCAAAAAAAGGATAAACCGCTCTTTCCGATTTATCCTTCATTGTTCTCTTTTTAGACGCCTAACTCAATCAAAGACAGTCGTTCAGCAACTTGCTCTTTTGTTAACTGGTGTTTCGCAGCATAACGATTTTCCGGATGTCTGCTGCACTCCGGTGAACAGCCGCCTAAGTGCTTCTCTTCATTTTCTACAGAAGAAAGAATCTGTCTGTTACAGTAAGGATTTGCACAGTTGATGTAGCGTTCACAGGGAGCTCCGTCAAACCAGTCCTTCCCGATAACCTGTTTGTCCACATGGTTAATTTCTACACTGATTCGTTCATCAAATACGTACATTTTTCCATCCCAGAATTCACCCTGAGTTTTTGGATTTTTCCCATAATTGGCAATACCTCCATGTAATTGCGCTACGTCCTCAAAGCCCTCTCTCAGCAGCCAGCCGGAAAATTTCTCACAACGAATGCCGCCTGTACAGTAAGTGACGATTTTTTTATCCATAAATTGCTCTTTGTTGTCACGAATCCATTGAGGAAGCTCACGGAAATTGCGAATATCCGGACGCACAGCACCGCGAAAATGACCAAGGTCATATTCATAATCATTCCTGGCATCCAATACAATGGTATTTTCATCAATCAATGCTTCGCGAAATTCTTCCGGCTCCAAATAGTTGCCAGTCAAAGCTAACGGATCAATATCATCTTCCAAATTCAAAGCAACCAGCTCTTTTCTTGGACGAACAAACATTTTCTTAAATGCATGTTCTTCCGCCTGGTCCACTTTAAAAAAAGTATCCTTAAAGCGCTCATCAGCAAGCATTGCTTCCATGTATTTATTCGTTTCAGCTGTCGTTCCGGAAAGAGTACCATTGATGCCTTCGCGGGCAACAAGAATTCTTCCTTTTAAATTTAATGATTTACAGAAGGCAAGATGCTCTTTGGCAAACTGCTCCGGATCTTCAATCGTTGTATATTGATAATATAAGACTACTTGGTACTTCATTTCTTTCCCTCTTTTCATTTCATTCCAATTCATTATATAAAAAGAAAAAAACAGAATGCCAGTTTGATGCTTGTGGAATGCCGCACAATCAGCTGCTTTATTTACGAACAAAAAAGAGAACGAATTTCGCCCTCTCATGAGTTATATTCTATTCTCCCGACACTGCAAAATAATTCCCATCATTATCTGAAAAGTTAAAAACCAGCTCACCGCCGGGCAATTGCACTAGTTCCCCCACTGTTACATGAGCCTCCTTCATTTTTTTATACAGCTTTGTAATATCCTCGCTGAAAAGCATCAGTGATGGCGTGTTGCCTGCTACTTCAGGAGAGTGCTTTTGAATAAATGCCAGTTCATACAAAACAATTTTGGCAGAAGAATCTGCACTTGGTGCGATCTCCACAACCAGCGTTCCATCAACAGCATCTCTTTCCAATTCCACAAATCCGATACTTTGCCAGAATTCACTTGATTCACTGACATTATTTACATAGAGCATTATTTTTACTTGACTGGTAAACATCTAACTAGTCCCTCCAAAATGATTCTTATTTTTCTATACATCTTATTTTAACTTATGTTCTGCTTGAACAACATCATTTTGATTAGTTTAAGGAGGAAAAAAGATGAAATTAACTGTGCTGGTAGACAGCAATGGGTATATTACTCACTATTATGACGGTGAGGCTGCGTTATCTTTTTTATTGAAGATTAAAACATTTTTTCAATATAAAAAACCATGATCGGTTTCCTGTTTGACCCGATCATGGCTTTAATTTTTTTTATTTAGCTTCTACAACCAGTTCTTCATCTGCAAGAACAGATCGATCTAAATGACCAATATTGGAGCTGGCTACCATTCCGGCTACCATACTATCACTAACATTTACTGCTGTTCTTGCCATGTCAATCAGAGGTTCAACTGAGATAACCAAACCAACGATCGCTACAGGCAGATTCATTGCACCAAGAACGATCAAAGAGGCAAAGGTTGCACCACCGCCGACTCCCGCAACACCAAATGAGCTGATTGTTACGATTGCTGCCAGCATCAATACGAATTCTAAGCTGAATACATCAATTCCCACTGTTGGTGCAACAATTGTCGCAAGCATTGCAGGGTAGACACCGGCACAGCCATTTTGACCAATCGACAATCCGAAGCTGCCCGCAAAATTTGCTGTTGTTTCATCCACGCCCAATGCTCTTGTTTGTGTTTCAATATTTAAAGGCAATGCGCCCGCACTTGATCTTGAAGTAAAAGCAAAGCTTAAAACAGGGAAGGCTTTCTTCAAATAATTCAACGGATTAACCTTAATTACTGCCAGAATAACCAGATGCAGCAGAAAGACAACAATCAATGCTGCATAAGATGCCACTACAAATTTTCCTAAGTTTAAAATTGCTTCAAAATCACTCGTAGCAACGACATTGGTCATCAATGCCAGAACGCCGTATGGAGTCAGTCTCAAAACTAAAGTTACAATTCTCATAGTTATTTTATATAAGCTATCGATTAAGTTCGCAAAAAATTCAGCTTCTTTCGGAGCTTTTTTCTTCACTCCAAGGAATGCGATACCTACGAAAGCAGCAAAGATCACGACACCAATAGTACTGGTTGCACGTGTTCCTGCAAAATCAGCAAAAACATTTCGGGGGATGAAAGATAAGATCTGATCAGGAATTGATAAATTTTCAATGGTCTCCTGTCTGGTTGCCAGTTCAGCGATACGAGCCGCTTCAGCCGTTCCTTCTGTAAACTGAGCACCTTGAAGACCGAATAATATAGTACTGCCATAGCCGATCAAGGCAGCCGCTGCTGTTGTTCCAAGTAAAGTAGCCAAAACATTGAAGCTGATTTTTCCCAGCTTGCTTGACTCTTTCATTTTAGTAAATGCTCCTACAATAGAAACGAATACCAATGGGATCACGAGCATTTGCAGCAATGCCACATAGCCATTTCCAATAATACCAATCCATGACATTGCCTGAGATGTAACATCACTGGCTGTACCAAAGGCAACTTGAATAATTGCACCTAACACGATTCCTACACCCAGAGCTGCAAAAACACGAGTAGAAAATTTTAAGTGTTTTGCCTGCATCCGATAAAAGGCATAGACAACGCCGAGAAATGCAAGAACCACTAAAACTGTGATGAGTGTTGTCATTTTTTACTCCTCCTAAATTAAATTATGTTAATGACAAGTCCATCTAAGGAAGTAAAGGTTCCCGGCAGCAACTCTTCAGCAGCTGCCCTGAATTGAAATTCAGTGATACACTCATTCTAACTGATTAAAAGAAAAACAGGCTATTTTTTTGCTTGCAGACTGATAAGAAAAAAATAGCAGTGATAGCCAAAAACTATCACTACTATTTCTGTACATCTACGCCACCCTTCTGCCAGTACAAAGAAGGAAAACTTTTTTTACAGTAGAAATAACTTCCATACAACTGAAACCAGCTCTTCTTGCAAATTGACACATTAAGTATTAAAGTTGATTTCTTTTATTTCACAGAGCCGATCATTCCTTGAACAAATTGCTTTTGCAGAACAAAAAAGACAACTGCTGTCGGTAACGTCGCAATGACCAACCCGGTCATAATCATTCCATAATCTGGCGTGTAAGAAGCCCCCATTGCGGACAACACCAAAGGAATTGTACGCTTATCAGGTGACTGCAATGCAACTAACGGCCATAAATAATTATTCCAGCTGCTCATAAAGGTAATAATCGCTGCAGCCGCATAAGTATTTTTAGCGGTGGGCATGTACACTCTGAAAAAGATACTTAATTCATTTAAGCCATCCAGACGTGCTGCTTCCACCAAGTCTTTAGGAAATGATTTAACATTTTGGCGGAAGAAGAAAATCAGAAAAGCAGTACTAACTGAAGGCAGAATAACCACAAAGATACTGTTTATCCCCAAAAATGTTCCATTCAAGTTTGAAAACATCCGATACAAAGGTATCATCAATGCCGCAAAAGGCACCATCATAGACAACAGAAGAATATTGAACAGCCTGTCTTTTCTTTTACTATGATAAATTTCGAATCCGTAGCCGGCCATAGATGAAATAAGCAAAGCCAGAGCGGTTGTAATCACAGCAATCACCGCAGAATTCCACAAAGATCGGGCGAAGTTTAAATCATTTGAAAATAAATTTTGAAAATTGATCATCAAGTTGTTCCCAATTTTGATTTTACCTGCAGTAATATCTACTGGTGTATTCGTCATTCCCAAAATCATCCAGATAAAAGGAAAAATTGAAATAAATGAAACAATACTCAAGACTAAATACTTAAAGCCAGTCAGTAGAGAATCTTTCACATTTCGTTTTACTTTCTTGGTTGTTGCAGATACTTCACGTATAGTTGTTCCAGATTCCATTAGCCTTCTCTCCCCACTCTTGTTTGGATAATCGACAGAATGACGATAAATGCAACGATCACAAAGGATACTGCTGCCGCATAACCAAAATTCGGTGTAAATTTATAACTTAAATTGTAAATATATTGTGATAATGTCGCGGTGGCATTTGCCGGACCTCCGCCTGTAATATTCTGAACTTCATCAAACAGCTGCAGCGTTCCAATTGTTGATGTTATGGATGTGAATAAGATAATCGGCTTCAAATTAGGAATTGTTACACGAATAAACTGCTGCCATTTGGAAGCTCCATCAATATCAGCCGCTTCATATATTTCCGGATCAATATTTTGCATACCTGAAAGGAAAAAAATCATATTATAGCCTGTCCAACGCCATGTGATGGAAATAATGATCAGAACTTTTGCCCAAACCGGATCAGTAAGCCAGCCGATAGGCGAATCAATCAGCCCAATGCTCAGCAGTAAATTATTTACCAGTCCGGACTGTGAAAATAGACTTTTCATAATCAGGGAGTAGCTAACCATTGAAGTAATGCAGGGTAAGAAGATAGCTGTACGAAACAATCCCTTGAACTTCAGTTTTTTGTCATTTAAAAAATTGGAAATAAACAATGCCAGAAACAGCATGATCGGAACCTGAACAAGTAAATAAAGAAATGTGTTAAAAAAAGCTTTTTTGAAGGTTGCATCAGTAAGCAGACGCTGATAGTTTCCAAGTCCGTTAAAACTCATGTTAACGGGTGTTCCACTTTGAAAGGATGTAAGCAGTGCTAAAATCATTGGAATAAATACCATTAGTGAAATCAATATTACCGGGAGAATCAAAAAGGCATTACCATTTTTGAATAAGTCTTTCTTTCTCATTTTTCTTCCTCTTTCTTCAACAAATATAATCATCAGGTGACAGCAATTTGTTCACAGCTTGTTGATACACAAAGATGTATACTTAGTCTGCTGCAGACATTTATCAGAATCTATTATGTAAAATAGCTAAAAAATAAATAAACGGTGTTCCTGAAGTCGCCTCTTCATAAATAAACCAGACCTGCTGAAACACAAAGCAATTGCTTTGCAGAGCTGATACAACATAGTCTCTACTTAGATACTGAAAATGCGAAAAGCTTCAAGCAGGGTAGGTGAGGTTGTGACAGAAGTGTTCTGTCTCAAGAAATAAGTCGGAATATACGAAAATAGCTACTCATATTTTCAGTATAGTTCGACTTATTTCCGAAGAGACAACTTCTGCGTCTACGGTTCTCACTTCGTTCCGATCCTCGAAGCATGGAGAAGCTTTGGCACGACCTTTTTAATTTGCCAGCTGTGCTTCTACTTGCTTTTGTGTATCTGCTAAAACAGTATCTGTATCTTCACCATTAATAATGCGATGCAGCGCTTCAGCTACAACAGATTCAATCGCATAGGTCTGATCCCCGTAATTAACTTCCGGAATATCCGCTGTCCATGCAGAAAAATCTTCAAACACTTTTTGCCCGCTGTAAAACTCTGAAGCTTCCTGATAGGCCGGCTGGTCAGTGGCACTCAGCATAGTGGAAACCAAACCAATTTTCTCAGCCAACGTACCCATCAACTCTTCATTGGCAGCAAATGTTTTTTGGAGAAAATCTTTTGCATTTTCTTCTCCGGACACCCCTTTAATAACATACCAACCTGCTCCGCCTAAGCTTGACGCTTGAGCTGCTTGCATTCCTTCTGGTAGTGATGGGATAGGAGCAACTTTCCATTTACCTGATTGATCTTCGGCCCCCTGAATTGTTGAAGAATACCATGCGCCGATTGGACTGGATGCTACTGCTCCTGATTGCACTGCGGTCACACCTGCATTCCAGTCAGAGGTCTGCTCAACCAAATCTTCTTTAAGTAATGCTGCAAATAATTCCAATCCATACTTAAGAGATTTATTATCCTTAATTGTTACCGTCTTCCCATCTTCTGCTGTATACCATTCGCCGGCTTCCTGCATAATCATCCGCACACGCCCCAAGTCTGATGGATTCACCTCGGTAATTTTCTTTCCTGTTTTTTCTTTAATATCTCTGGCAGCCTGAATATAATCATCCCAAGTCAGGTTATTAACATCTTCTTCGGTGTATCCTGCTTTTTCAAAAAGGTCTGTTCGATAGAAATTAGCCGTGATTCCTGAGTCAAACGGTACACCATATATTTTGTCATCTACTTTATTTACAGCAAACTTATAAGAGGCAAAGTCCTCTTCATTTACAATATCTGAGAGATCTGCAAATGCATCCGGATAAGAGGTTAGATACCCTTGAATTCGATAATCCTCTATCAGAACAATATTCGGAAGTCCATCGGTGTTTCCGCTTGCCAGCGCCGTATTCAACTTCTGCACGATATCATCCTGTGACATGGTCACAACTTCAACCTCCACATCTTCATCGTTATAAACCTCTTTTGCCTGATTCACTGCTTCAATATTGAATGTTTCATCCCACGCCCAGACTGTAACTTCATTGTCTGTACTTGTATTCTCTGATCCATTACTGCTGCAGCCAGCCAATAGTAGAGCTGCTGATACAAAAGCTGCAGCGCTTACAAATAGTTTTTTGATTTTCATTTTTTCCCCCGCCTGTTCTTATTGATTCACTTAAGTGTAGGTACATCATAACAGAATAAGAAAACGTTTACTTCGTTTTTGATAATGTTCAAAAAAATGTGCAAAAATAAGAAAAAAGTACAAATTCAGTACTGAAAAAAAGTTGAATGATAAAACTGAAACGCCTAAAAAAAGCGGTTCCCATCATCTTTTTACTACACAGAAATCAAGAGATCTTACACCAAAATTTCTTAAGTTTGTGAAATTTAAATATTTCATCAGCTTGCTTTCTCTCTTCTTTAGAAGTATTTTTAATTTATCAGAAAAATGAAGGCAGGTGGCAAACGTGTATAATATCATGCTGATTGATGATGAAAAAACAATTCTTCATGGATTAACCTCTATTATTGACTGGTCAAAACACAATTACCATTTAAGCGGAGCCTTTTCAAGCTCTTTAGAAGCACTCGATTTCTTTTACGAGCATCCGGTTGATATCGTCATTACAGATCTGATGATGCCTGAACTGACAGGAATTGAGCTGGCGGGTCTAATGAAAAAAAGAAAACCGAATAGTAAAATACTGGTTCTCTCAAGCTATGATGACTTTGTCCTGGTTAAAGATTCATTTAAGGAAGGTGTATCGGACTACCTGTTGAAACCAAAACTAACGCCCAATATACTGCTGTCCACATTAAATGCACTTTCAGAAAAAATACCAAAGGACAATGTAAAAAAAGAACTTAGCAAAGAAGAACTAATCAGCAGAGAACTCAGTAATTATTTTTCAGGAATACATACAGAACGAACTCTTTCTCAAAAAAGCTTCAGCTATCCTCACTTCTTTTTAATCTATACAGAAGATGAAATTACTCTATCCGGGGAAAACAACGAGAAACAGAAAGTAAGCGTTAACTATTCAAGTAAATCACTGGACATTTTCTCATTTAAAACAAACAAAAATGACTATGGATTTCTTATTAATACGGCTTCCGAAAAAGAATTCTCTCTGTTAATCAACGTCTTTCAAAAAGAAAACAAGCATATCAAAAACAGTTTATTTATCTATTCAGCGCAGCTTGATCAAGATAATTTGTATCAATCATTTTTAACGATTCAGAAATTAGGAAAGGGGCAAAAGTTTTATCATAAAAATGAGCTGATTATCCCGTTAAATAGCTTAACCATGCTGCAGCCAACCTATGACCATAATCCAAGTAAGTATCTGACATCAATCGTTAATAAAGACTACTTGCATGCACTGGAAGAACTCAAGAACTACACTCTGACTCTGCTTCATTTAAAGCTGACACCCTCTTATTTAAAACATGAAACAATCAATCAGTTTTATGCATTGATTAATTCACTGAACGATACCTATGCTGCAAATGAAAAGATCGCTGCATTGAAATTATCTCTCCCTTCGCAGCTGTCAAATGCAGACTGTTTAGAAGATTTTTCACTTCTTATTACGCAGACAATTTATCAGCTGATGGAAATTATTCCGCCGGCAAAAACAGACAGCTATGAGATTTTGACACTCGTATATGAGTATGTTCAGGAAAATTATCACGAGGAAATCAGTTTGCAGAGTATTTCTGAAAAATTTCATTTTTCATACAGTTATTTTTCTACCCTCTTTACCGAAAAATACGGAATAAACTTTACGAAGTATTTAAAAAAAGTCCGAATAACGAAAGCAAAAGAACTGTTAAAGAATCCAAGTCTGCCGCTATCTGAAATTTATAACAAAGTCGGCTTTACAGAACTGGGGTATTTTTCCCGCGTATTCAAAGAAGAGACAGGGATCACACCATCTCACTATCGTAAAGGAAAGCTAAATAAATGAAAAAGAAATTTAAAGAGTATGAGCTGTTTACCAAGCTTCTGATTATCATTATTGTTGCATTGTGTGCACAGGCAATCGTTATTTCAACCTTTATTTATTATCGTTCAAAAAATGTCTACATCGAGCTTTTTAACAAATCAAACGCAGTCGTACTAAAGAAAATTCAAAGTGATTTTGAAACGCTGAATGACAATATAGAAAACACATTGTCCCTGATTGAGGACAGCTCTGCCGTTGAAGGATATTTTACTATTAATTCAAAATACACCAGTGTGGACAGACTTGGTCAGCTGCTTGCCATCCAGAAAATGAATCAGTCGTTTAGTGAAATATATCCAAAAATAAATTATGATGTAGTCATTTTTGGAGAAAACGGACGTACTTTTATCGGCAATGATATGATTACTTCGATTTCTTCACCTGAGTTCTTTAAATCTGACCTGATTAAGCAATTTAGGGAACATGCTGCAGACACACAGATGCTTTTTTCTGAAAATGGTCTGACTACACGAGATAAAGATGAGCCTAGTATTTTGTTTATAAAAAAACTAACAGATACATTTAACCGGACATTCGGCTATGCGGTAGTTTCAATTTCATCTCGACAGCTCGCAGAAATTTTTAACTCCATGATTAATTCTGAAATTTCTGAAATAACTTTTGTAACAAATGAAAATCAGATCATTGCTTCCAATGAATCCAGTCTAATCGGCAAACAATCTGAATATCTGGAATTGCTGAGCAACAATGAAACTCGTCAAATCCACGGAAAGCAAACAACACAACTTTCCTTGTACAGGCAAAATGTAGCCCTGATCAGTCAGGTCAATTTACATTCATTAGCCAACCAGATGGACGTGATTATTCCCACTATTCTCTATAACATTGTCACTATTATTCTTATCGGACCACTTGTTTTTACCTATTTAAATCGAAATACTAAATCAATTTATACACTGATCCATTCACTAAAAAACATTAACAGCGGCTCTTTGGAAACAAAAATGCCAGTACAGGGAACCTATGAAGTGCAGGTTCTCGGCAGTACAATCAATCAGTTGTTGGGAGAGCTGAACAGCTACTTCACCAACTCCATTCAAAATGAGAAAAAGAAGCGATTTCTGGAAATACAGGCAATGCAGACACAAATCCAGCCGCACTTTATTTACAATACATTGACGACCATAAAATTTTTAATTTGGCAGCAGGAAAATGAAAAGGCTATTTTGGGGATTGACAGCTTTATTGATCTTTTAAGGAGCACAATTGGGAATAAAGAAGAGATGATTCCTGTGCGTGAGGAGCTGAAAAGTGTAAAGAATTATATTGATATCCTAACTTTGCGTTATGGAGATACAATTTCTACAAAAGTAATGGTTCCTGATGAGCTGCTGGATTTAATGATGCCGAATATGATTATTCAGCCAATTATTGAAAATGCTTATATTCATGCGTTTAGCTCCAAGGAACAGGGGTTTATCACTATTTATGGAAAAATGAATGAATCATTTCTTATTTTTGAAATCATTGATACTGGAAACGGGTTTGATGTATCTCAGTTAAAAAAAGAGAAAAAAGACCACTTTTCCGGGCTTGGAATGAAAAATGTGAATGAACGAATTCATTTGATGTATGGCAGCACCTACGGCATGACAATCCAGTCAATCATTGGTGTCGGTACGACTGTGACGATTAAACTTCCTGTGCTGAAAGAAGAAACTGTAAAAGACGTTACCAATTCTGAGGAATAGTGAAAGGAGCTGTTCAGTTAATGGAGCATATAGCCGGATGAATTCCATTATGAAAGAAGTTAGCTGGCTGAATTCATTATCCTTCGGTTTGCAAAAAGAAATACTTGCTCAACTCAAACATACTAAGATTAGTGGGTAAGATATTCCGTCGAATATCTTACCCACTAATCTTAGGAAAAAAGGATTGTGACATTAGGATGTCTGAGTCCCCTATAGCCGAATAAATGGTGTTCCAGTCTTTGTATGATTTGAGCATTCGTAAAAAGCGTAGGAGCATGCTCTTGCATACCCCTCAGACATGCGACGAGCATTCGAAGAAGCGTAGGAGCACGTTCTTACACGCCCTCCATGATTCGAGAATCGAAACGAAGTCCTTCAATTCTTAGTGGCTTTGCCATTTAGAAATTGATGAGATCGAAACGAAGTCCTTCAATTCTTAGCGGCTCTGCCGTTTAGAAATTGATGAGATCGAAACGAAGTGTAGTGTAGTGTAGCGAGAGCTGTAGACGCAGAAAAACGGCTACAGTGTACTGTTTTGTCTCGAGAATCATTAGACTCGCAGAGACAGCAGTTCTTCTACGCTCCGCTACGTATACAGTTCTACTACATCAAGTGAGCTGGTTTCATTCAAGGAATACTTATCGAAACTACGCATACCATTCTGCTAAAGTGTGAATATAAGCAGAAGCGGCAAAGTAGAACTAGCACTTGTCGGTCCTAATCTGTGCCGAGTAATCGCAGGCAATATCTTGGAAATAAGGAAGAACACTTCTATCACGACCTCTTTTCAGCTTCAACACCTTTTATCTTACCTGTCCCTCGATTCTACTTAATAACAAATGAAAATTCGTAATCTTTTTCTGCATTAATCCGATAGTCTTCTTCTACTTCCGCCCCCCAGCTGTCAAT
Source organism: Enterococcus sp. BWT-B8 (assembly GCF_020567625.1). NCBI lineage: Bacteria > Bacillati > Bacillota > Bacilli > Lactobacillales > Enterococcaceae > Enterococcus > Enterococcus sp. BWT-B8. Next base: position 43,204 of record NZ_JAJDJV010000016.1, read on the forward strand.
TCCGCCTACGCCTCGAACCTTCGCCAGCATTAGCAGAACTGTTCGTCTTTCAGGCGGCAGTTCCTCTATGTGCGTAGCGTTTTCCAGTTCTTCCGCCTTAAACGGCAGTGCTGAAAAGGCAAATGAATCCTCCAGCTGCTCAAATCGTAAAGAAAACTCTTCGTGATCCCGATCCGCATTATTCAATGTGCTGTCCCGAATAATTTCCAGCCATTTCGTCCCCATGTGTACGCCGCAATCCTGAGGAACTAAATACGGTGTAACCGGCAAGCCTTCTACTTCATAGGTTCCCGGTATTCCCCCAGCCATTCTGTCCGGATATGTTTCTCCTGACAGACCTTCGTAATTAAACCGTTTTGCTTTCGTAGGCATAATAAAGCGCAATCCCAAAAGCGGCAGCTCCGGCAGACCTTTTTTTCCAAAGTAATGCATCACTACATATATTTCTCCCTCTTGATTTACACGATAAGAAACATCCACAGTCGTTTGGGGAACCGTTGTAGTTTCAAGAGAAAACACAATCTCCACTGTCTCTGCATACTCCTGCCCCGTATACTGATTATTAACAGGTGCAACAGGCAGCTCTATTCTATTTTCATCAACGATCACACGGATATTCCGGACATTCATAAACAAATCAGCACCTAGCCACATGGAAGATTTAGAAGAAAACTTATTGCCGCGGTCGTTATCTGTCGTCGCCCGCCAAAAAGCAGGCAGCGTTTCTCTGTACAACCATTCCTTGCCGCTTTTATTTAATGATTCCAGTCCGCCTCGAGTGTAAGAAAAAATATAATGAAAGTCCGCTCCCTTAACACCCAATGTACAATCACCGAAAACAAGTCTCAGTTTATTTGCTGTATTTTCCATAGTAATATCTTACCTCCTGTAATGCTGGTTTTTCCTGTCCATCCGCAAAAACAATCCCATTTCCGGAAAACTCATAATCGCTTGGTCGATCATCAAAATCTCCACCATACCGCAATACTTCACGTCCGGTAATTTCATCTTTTCTTAATAATGCCTGATCTTTAAAATCCCAAATATAACCACCCTGGTACATCTCATATTGATCCAAAAGCTCCATATATGATTTTAAGCCGCCCAGTGAATTTCCCATGTCGTGCATAAATTCGCATAAAATAAACGGTTTTTGCGGTCTATTCTCCAAGTACTGTCTGATTTCATCTGGTGCGGCATACATGCGGCTCTTCATATCAGAGATAGAGCTTTCAAATACTGGATTATGGACGTTTCCTTCATAATGAACCAATCGGCTCGGATCAGCTGTTTTAAAGTACTCATTCATTTTTCTAATATTTTCCTCAGCATAGGATTCATTTCCCAGAGACCAGAACAAAATACTTGTATGATTTTTGAATGTTTCAAAATTCGTCTTTGCCCGATCAAGAACAACATCCAGCCATTGAGGAATAGCTCCTGGAACATTATAAGACGGCTCAACAGCCCCCATTTTTTGCCAGGAGCCATGAGATTCAAGGTTTGTTTCAGCCATCAGGTGAATTCCAGCCTGATCGCAAAGATAGTACCAGGCAATCTGATTCGGATAATGAGCGGTACGAACCCCATTAATATTCGCTTGAAGAATTGTTTTAATATCCGCTTTCATATTTTCTTTGGTAATAGCTCTTCCGGTTCGCTCATTCCATTCATGACGATTCACTCCATTGATCACTAATCGCCTACCATTTAGGTGCATTATTTTATTCTTAAGCTCAATCGTTCTAAAGCCAAATGGATAGTGCACATACTCTGTTACATTTCCATCCTTGTCAAATGTTTCCAGCTCCATCCTGTAAAGATTCGGTTTCCTGTAATCCCAAAGCTGCACATTTCTGAACAGCTCTGTCTGAATTGTCAGCTTATCCTCGACAGTTCCAGACTGTTTAAAAATGCTGCTGCCTTCTGTATCAAGAATACTGACAGTAAATGTACTGTCCTTTTGGATATTCTGAAATTGAAAATCTATTTCCACTTTTCCATGCTGATAATCAGCAGTCAGCTGAGGTTTAATCCAGAGGTCCTGTAAATGGTTATCTCCTGCAGCAATCAGAACTACATCACGAAAGATACCAAAGAAACGGAAAAAATCCTGATCTTCAAGAAATGCAGCTGTACTTCTTTTATGCACCTCTACAGCAAGAATATTCTCATCTTCCAAATAAGGCGTTAAATCAAATTCAGACGGTGTAAAGGAATCCTCTGAGTATCCAACAAATTCTCCGTTCAACCAGACGAACATCGCCTCCTCCACACCTTCAAAACGAATGGAAATTCTTTTCCCTGTCAGTCCTTTATCTAACTGAAAATTTGTCAGATAGGAGCCTACTGGATTATAGTCTGACTCTGAAAACATTCCTTTAGCAAAATCTGGATCTGCTGTTGTGAATGCCGGTCTTCTAAATTCATGTCCTTCCCATGGGTACATCGTATTAATATAATGGAGCTTGTCATAACCTGCCAATTCAATATGCCCCGGTACAGTGATCAAATCAAATCCGCCTGCATCAAAATCTTTCATGTAAAAATCAGCAGGACGCTCTTTTGTATTCTTCGAGTAAAAGAATTTCCACTGTCCATTCAGTAATTGTTCTCTCGAACTTTCCTGCTCTTCTTTCGATCCGAAACATTGATGATCACTATGTGCATTTAGCTGATTGACTCTGAAAATTTGCGGATCATCTAACCATTTAATTTCTGCTTTCATCATTATTCATTCCTTTTCATCTTCTTTAAATCTTAGTAAAGTACAGCAGTTCTGTTTGGAAATCTCCATAAAAATCAGGATAATACAAACCCACAGTCATTAATTCGCTGCCTGAGAACTTATTCCCTGTTTTTTTCTCAACATAAACTGCGCTTTCTTCAAGTCCTGCCAGTCTCACTTCGTTAAATACCGGCTGTGCTGAAGCAAGTATTCGTCCTAAAAATAGAACAGCTTCCTCTTTATTTGGAGAAACAAACATCCAAGCAGCTGTATTTCCTTCAAATGGACTGCTCAACCGATAAAATTCTCCGTATTGCACCGTTTGACGAAGCTGCCTGTAGTGTTCAATTTGCAGCCTTGTTATCCGTTTTTCTTCTTCCGTCAACTGTGTAAGATCCAGCTCATAGCCAAGTACTCCGCCCATTGCCACATCGCCTCGTGTCTTCAGACTTGTTTCTCGTCCAGTTTGGTGATTCGGTGATGCAGATACATGAGCCGTCATTGCTGAGACTGGATAAGCCAGACTTGTTCCATATTGAATTCTCATCCGTTCGACAGCATCAGTATTATCACTTGTCCATGATTGAGGCATATAATAAATCAGCCCAGCATCAAAGCGTCCTCCTCCGCCTGAACAGCCTTCCCAAAGAATCTCCGGATAATCAGCAATTAAGTGCTCCATCAGCTCATACACACCCAGCATATAGCGGTGCATCACTTCTCCCTGATTCTCTCCCAGTGCTGCTGAAAATGTGTCTGATAGCGAGCGGTTCATATCCCATTTAATGTAATCGATTTCAACAGTATTAAGGATACTCCTCAACTGCTTTTCAATCGCCTGTCGTACCTCTTCCCTTGAAAAATCAAGAACATGCTGATCCCTTGAGGACGAGGGTGTACGCCCCGGCTCCTGCATCAGATAGTCTGGATGCTTCCGGTAAAGCTCAGAGTCGATGGAAATCATCTCAGGCTCCAGCCATAAGCCAAACTGCAGACCTTGCTGATGCACATAATCGGCAATCCCCTTTAATCCATTTTTCAGCTTTCCCTGATATTCAAACCAGTCCCCCAGTGAAGAATTATCACTGTCTCTTTTTCCGAACCAGCCATCATCCAGAACGAACATTTCAATCCCAAGCTCTTTTGCCTCATCAACAATCGCATGAAGCTTCTCACTGGTAAAATCAAAATAGGTGGCCTCCCAGTTATTCACAAGAATTGGACGTTCCTTATATTGAAACCTCCCTCTTGCCACCCTCTCTCGTAAAAGATGATGATTCACCTGACTCATTTTGTTCAGCCCATGAGCAGAATAGGATAGAATCATTTCCGGGGTTTGGAATGACTTGCCCGAAGCTAGTTTCCAGGAGAAGAGATGACTGTTAATCCCGCCGACAATCCGCAGCTGATCAATGGCATCCTTTTCCAGCTCAAAGGCATGATTTCCTGAGTACACAAAATTAATTCCGATTGCTTCTCCGGTAAATTCCGTTGTATGCTTATCAACGACTGCAATGAAGCTGTTCATATGGTGACTGCTGGTACCGCGGCGACTTTCAATCACTTTTCTGCCCGAAGTAATTGCCTGACGGGAAATTTGACGTTCCTGTACATGGGCACCCGGCAACGCAATCACTTCATTAAACCGTCCGGAGTTAGTGAAGTCCAGCTGCAACGAGGCAAGCTTTTCAATTTGAATTGGCTCACCGCTTTCGTTTCGAACATTTACAGATCGAATAATTACTGCCCTGTCCGCATAAATCGTATAAAGTAAGTCGATATAAATAGCTAATTCACGATCCTTCAATGTAATTATCAGTGTTTCTGCCTCTTCTTCAGCTAAAATATAGGTTTGAGGTAATCCGGTTAACCGAGGTTTTCCTTGCTGAATTGAATAGGAATCGAAACGTAAATCCAGCAGTGTTGACCCATTCCTTCTGCGTATAATGGAAGCCGGCGTTCGAAAATCCATTTCTCCATTTGTTGAATATTCCTGCGGCAATGTATCTTTTGAAAACGAGCGATCCGCATTCAAAGGGACATCTCCAGAAAATCCGCGATCTCTTCTAGGATAATTTTTTTTATCGCCATAGCCTGCGACACATTTTCCAAAATAAATATGAGCCAGAACTTCACTTTCCTCAATTTTCATCAGATAGGTAATCTCACTGTTTGTAAGCTCAAATACACGACTCTTCTTATCAAAGGAAATCAAGTTTTTTTTACTTCTCATTTCATCTCACCTTTCTCAAAATAAACAGTATTATTTCCTTTCTGCTTCCTGTATACTGTTTACTAAACAAATATGTCAAGAAGAAAATGAAAAAGAAAGGAAGTTTTTTATGGTTGGAATCAGAGATGTCGCAAGAAGAGCCAATGTTTCTCCTGCCGCTGTCTCCAGAGTATTAAACGAAGACAAAACCATCAGCATTGCCCCGGAAACACGAAAACGAATTCTGGCAGCAGCAGAAGCTCTTGATTACAACATCAACAGACGAAAATATACCAAAAAGAGAATGCCCTCAATCGGTGTCATTTCCACTATCAGCAAAGCCAGCGAAGAACAGGATATCTATTACAGAGAATTGAGAGTGGGTCTGGAAGAAGAGGCAAGACGACTCCATTTAGGGATGAATCGAATCTACAACTTGTCTGACAATCCAAAACAGTGGACAGACCTGGACCAGTTGGGTGCAATTATCGTAGTAGGTACGATTACAAATGATTCCATTACTCAGCTTCTTAAACAAAATAAAAACCTGATCGTTGTCGATAATCCTGACATACAGCAGGAAGTCGATATGGTCTATGGAGACTTGGAACGGATGACAACATCTGTCTTGACTCTTTTGCTGGAAAATGATCACAGGGATATTGCTTATATAGGTGGTTACCGTGTGGATTTAGATGAATTCGGAGGAAAAATAGTCACACAATTTGAAAAAAGAATGAGGGCTTACCTTCATTTCATGCAGGATAATCAGCTTGAAAAATTTATTGATTATCGGCTGGGATTGTGGACTGAGCAGGATGGGGAAAGGCTCACAGAGGAATTATTAAAAGAACGCCAAAATCATCTGCCCACCGCCATCCTTGTCGGCAGTGATCCAATGGCAGTCGGAGTGTACAGCGCATTGAACAAAGAAAATATAGTAATCGGCAAAGAAATTCAAATCATCAGCTTTGATAATCTTGAGGTGGCAGAAAAATTAAAGCCCGGTCTAACCAGTATTCAGATTAACGCAAAATCAATCGGTAAAGCTGCCGTTCGAATGGCGCTTGAACGCATTGACAATCTTCGAGAGGAATACATCATCATGACCTATCCTACAAAGCTGGTGATCAGAGACAGCTTCAATCCTGATAGAAAATAGAGTTTTAAATTCAATATATCAAAAAAACTGTACGTATCTGATACATAAATCGATACGTACAGCCTTTTTTTAATTAAATAATTCCAAACTAAAACAGCCCTGCATTTCTTCAAGCTTTTTTCAGCTTACTTCTCGTCTTCCTGCTGTTCCGGCTGGCCTGACTGGAAGTTCAGCTGAATCCCCGGTTTATCCAAAGCAATTTCAGTTACTTCGTATGCAAGTCGCTGGATAATACTGAATAATGGTTCAATCAGCTCATCAACATCTGCCTGAGACAAATCTGACTGCTTTTCAATTTTTTGATTAATGATGTGTGAAATCTGACTGGCAGATCCTGACAGCACAAATTCGTCAAATGCCAGACGAAACTCCAAACGGGCTGCAATAATTGTATTTTCAGCAGGATAATTTTCATCCTTGGATTCAATAGGTGAAAATCCTACACGCAATTCTGTTTTAACTTCCGTTTCCGGTGCACGCATATCATAGTGAAATGCTTCTACTACTTCTTGCTGACGTTTAATTTCCAAATTAATTCACTCTCCTTCGAAAGTATTATAACATATCTAAATTATGTTTATTGTTCAAATGGAGCGAATATTCGACTAATTTTTAAACGAATGAATGGGTGCCGGAATTCTCCCGCCGCGTAAAATAAAGTCAGTCGATGCATACGAGTTCACTTTCATCACCGGTGCTCTGCCCAGCAGTCCCCCAAACTCAACCATATCGCCAACCTTTGTTCCTTTGGCAGGAATAATCCGTACAGCTGTTGTCTTGTGATTAATCACACCTATTGCCGCTTCATCTGCAATCATTGCTGCAATTGTTTCAGCAGAAGTTTCCCCAGGAATGGCAATCATATCCAGTCCTACAGAGCAAATTGCCGTCATTGCTTCCAGCTTTTCAAGGTTTAAGGCACCATTGTTCACTGCATCAATCATTCCTGCATCTTCAGAAACCGGAATAAAAGCACCCGAAAGTCCGCCGACATGATTACAGGCCATAACTCCGCCCTTTTTCACAGCATCGTTTAATAGTGCAAGAGCAGCTGTCGTTCCATGTGTTCCCACACTTTCTAATCCCATCTCTTCCAGAATATACGCAACACTGTCTCCAACTGCAGGAGTCGGAGCAAGAGATAAATCAACAATGCCAAATGGAACATTCAGACGTTCCGAAGCAATCCTTCCGACCATTTGTCCCATACGGGTAATCTTGAACGCAGTCTGCTTCACTACTTCTGCCACTACATCAAACGGCTCGCCCTTTACTTTTTCCAACGCCCGTTTCACCACGCCTGGACCGCTGACTCCTACATTGATTACACAATCAGCTTCTCCCACTCCATGGAAAGCCCCAGCCATAAACGGGTTGTCTTCAACAGCATTTGCGAAGACGACTAATTTGGCACAGCCCATATCAGATTTTGCAGCAGTTTCTTTAATCACATAGCCCATGTGACGAACTGCATCCATATTGATCCCCGCTCTCGTTGAGCCAATATTTACAGATGAACAGACAAAATCTGTTTCAGCCAATGCCTGTGGAATAGAATTGATTAAACGGTCATCGCCGAACTGATAACCTTTTTCAACAAGAGCACTGAATCCTCCGATAAAATTCACACCAACAGTCCGAGCCGCATGATCAAGCGCTTTGGCATATTTCACGTATTCATCATCAGCGCTCGCTGCGGCAATGATACTGATTGGTGTCACTGAAATTCGTTTATTGATAATTGGAATACCATATTCCGCTTCAATTTCTTCACCAACGCTGACTAGATTCTTTGCCAGACGAGTAATTTTGTCATAGATTTTCCGGCAGGCTTCATCGCTGTCGCTATCAATACAGTCCAACAACGAAATCCCCATTGTAATGGTACGAATATCCAGATTCTCTTCTTCAATCATTCGAATCGTTTCTAAAATTTGCTTTGTTTCCAAATCGTTCACCTCTATTTTAAATGAATGGATGTTTTTCCTTACGTTTACAGCTTATGCATAACATTGAAAATTTCTTCATTTTGAATGCTGATCTTCACGCCCAACTCATTACCAAGCAAATTCAATGTTTCACGAATCTCTTCAAAATTCGTTCCTTCTTTCGCCAAAGAAAGAATCATCATCATTGTAAAATATTCATCCATAATTGTTTGAGATACATCCAGAATATTGATACCCAATTCTGCCAGTTTTGTACTGACTCCTGCAATAATCCCTACTTTGTCCTTACCAATTACTGTTAACACCGCTCGCATCATTCAGCCTCCTCATTTGTTTGTCCTATTATAGCATATTCTCTGAAAATAACTGCGAAAATCATGAACAAACCACCAAAATAATTAGATAACGTTCGTGTTTCAAATATATCCCCTGTAATCAGCAAAAATGCCGCTTCTCGCAGAGGCAGAATGCCACACAGCTTGAAACGACAGTCTTCTAATCACGTTAAGGTCTATTTGAAAATTTATGCTGTCACCTCAATTCCCAACACTTGCTTTCACACGACCATTTTTCTTATCCCGCTTTTTTATATTTCCTTCTGTCAACTTCATTTTATAGTGAATATACTCTAAGGTTGCCTGCAGCTTCTCCAGCTGTTTGATGGTTTCGGTCTCCTGAACTTTTAGCAGCTCCAGTCGCTCCTCCAGCGTTTCTTCTCCTTCTTCGTATAAATCAAAATATCTTTTTATAGATTCCAGGCTCATGCCGGAACCTTTCATACACAAAATAAAATCGATACGGCTTAAATCTTCTTCACTATAATTTCGTATCCCACTGACACGCTCCACATAGTCAAGCAAGCCAATTTTTTCATAATAACGCAGTGTGGATAAAGACAAATTATACTTTTTGCTTACTTCATTAATCTTCATATATCTTTCCCCCTCTATTATCGGTAATTCAAAATATATTCGCCTAAAGCCTCCAAATCCTTGATATACAAAGATTCATTACCAGTGTTTGTTCTCTCCTTCATAACAATCCAGTTATGCTATCTTAGGCAGCAAAGCGAACACCTTACACTGAGCAGCATTGAGCTTCAATAATTGTTCTGACATATTTTTTTTCTGCATTTTTTATCACCCGAATGCTCAATGACGTAGGCTCTTTGTCAAGTGTATCAGCTATTTAATCGTTCAGTTTTTCATAGATTTTTTTGAGTTAACCTATTATCTAATATTCTATCAGAAAATCTTACTGAATCACCGTACAATGTGAAAAAATAGGAAATTTTAGCAATAAAAAGGTGACAATTACCTATTGCAGATAACTATCACCTTCTATTCATTTTAAGTAGTCCTATACTTTTTTGTTAAATTGCGTTTTACATCTGGAACAGGTAACTTTGATAGTTCCTTTATTTTTAGGGGCTCTCAAATGCTGATGGCATTCAGGACAGGAAAAGTACGTATACGTCTTTCTATTTTGAATCCGCTCTTTCAAGTATCCAAATTTCTTCTTTTCTTTGTTCATCCATACGATATATTTCTGATTTTCATTCGACCGTCTATAGATTTTCTTTGAAAAGAAACGGTAATAAACTAATGCCAGAATAATGAACGCCGCCCATCTTAAAATATTCGTGCCGAAGAACAGGTTAATCAATATCAAAGCGAGACTGACAACTAGCAGACTTCGACTCAGAGAATCAAATACCCCATAGCGTCCCCGCATATATTTTTGCAGTTTCATATTCCATTTCGACAGCCATCTAAACCATGTATTTCCCATCTTATCGCCTCTTTCTTCTTCCTTAATCTTACAGGAATGAAAAAAATCTGCAACTTGCTTTAAAAGAAAGCAGGAAAGCTTAACGAATATTTTCTATTTTACTGATGCGCAGAAGTTTTACCAGGTCAAAAATGACTATTTTTACTATTAGTGAAAAAGCAACGCATGAATCAAGGATTCTAAAATTCATCTCTCCAAGAGGGAAATTCTGTCGATCTCTCCATTTTAGCCCTGTTCTCTATTTATTTTTACAGGAGAGAAAGAATTAAAGTCAATGATGTTGAATAATTCGTTTACTTACGCATAGCAGAAAATCCTATCAAATCAATAATTTCTACTGCAAATTTGACTATTCTAACAAAAAATCTGTCGATCTCCCCATATTTTTACACTATCGGAGGTCAACAGATTCTATTTTTATCTAGTTTTTATTATCATTTCCAGCGCTTTTTCAACATCTTCACTGGTTAAATCGATGTCTTTTTCCTGCATGCACTGTACAAGATTTTCTGTTACAACCAGACCAATAACTTTGTCGATACTGGACCGAACAGCCATCAGCTGCGTCACAACTTCCCGGCAGTCTTTTCCTTCTTCCATCATTTTAAGAATACCACGTACCTGTCCTTCCGACCGTTTCAGTCGATTCGCTATCTTTTTATCACATTCCATTACACGATATCTCCTCTCCAGGCTGACATGCCGCCCATGATATTTGTCGTTGTAAATCCTTTAGACCCTAAAAGCTGACAAGCCAGTTGTGAACGTGAGCCCGAGTGACAGATAACGTAGTAATCTTTATCTTTTTCCAATCTCTCAGCTGTTTCAGAAAAAACGCTTAATGGTATATTTACAGCCCCATCAATGTGTCCTGATTGAAACTCATCTTCTTCCCGGACATCTAGAATATTCACATTCTTTTTCTTTATCAGCTGTTCAAATTCTGGAATCATCATTGTTTGATACACTATTTTATTACCTCCCCGGGATATACGGCGCTATAGATTTGAAATGCTCCATCAAGATTTTTCACATCAAATCCATTGTTCTTTAAAATTCTTTCTGCCAGATAGCTCCGCTGTCCACTTTGACAGCTGACAATAATCTGCTTATCCTTTGGAAGCTCATTCAACCGAGTTCTAAGTTCATCCAATGGAATATTAATATCTTCTCCAATGCTCCCATTATTTTTTAGTTCCTCTGTATTTCGAACATCCAGTAATACAGCCCCCGCTTTTCTTGCTTCTTTCAATTCATAAAACTGAATATTATCTGAAATACCTTCTACAATATTCAACGCTGCATAGCCAATCATATTTACCGGATCTTTAGCTGATCCAAATGGCGGAGCATAAGTAAATTCCAGCTCTGGAAGATCCATAACGGTCAAATCTGCTTTAATTGCTGTTGCCAAAATGTCAATTCGTTTATCTGCGCCATCTTTACCAATTGCCTGCGCCCCATATATTTTACCACTAATTGGATTAAATAATAGCTTCAAGATAATAGGCTGACTACCAGGAAAATATCCAGCATGACTTTTTGCCACGATGTGAACGACCTTATAATTCAGATTCAGGGCCTTTAACTGCCGCTCATTTAAGCCGGTACTTGCTGCAGCCAGGTCAAAAACTCTGACAACTGCCGTACCGATGCTTCCTTTATTTTTTCTGTCAATATTTGAAATCACATCTGCAACCTGTCTTCCCTGACGATTGGCAGGGGAAGCCAGAGAAATCATTGCTTCTGTTCCGGATATTTGCTGTTTGACAACAATTGCATCTCCCACAGCAAAAATATCTTCATCTGTTGTCTGATACTTCTCATTTACTAAAATACCTCCACGCAAGCCCATCTCCAGACCTACTTCAACAGCCAGTTTGTTCACAGGTTTTATACCGATGGAAAGGATTGTAAAATCACTTGTGAGTTCCTTTCCATTACTTAGCTTAAGAGTTTTACCATTTGCTTTAAACTCTTGCACTGCCGCATTCGTCATCACGTTTATTCCAGCTTCCTTCAACCGATTTTCCACAAAAACTGCCATCTCAGGATCTAAAGGAGGCAGCAGCTGAGGAGCTGCTTCAACAATTGTCACATCCAAGCCCAAATATTTTAGATTCTCTGCCATTTCCAATCCGATAAAACCAGCTCCAATGACAATCGCTTTTTCAGGCTGTTTTGTCTTAATTTCTTCCGTAATTTTGTCTACATCAGGAACATTTCTTAAGGTGTAGACATTTTCAGCGTCCTGAAGTCCGCTGATTGGCGGCAGCAATGGCTCTGCTCCCGGCGAAAGTATCAGCTTGTCATAAGAGATTGCTTCTGTTTTTCCGTTTCTGTCAATCTGTACTGTTTTATGATGTCTGTCAATTTTAATAGCTTCTGTTTCTACCATTACATCAATATTGAATCGTCTTTTCAACTGCTCTGGAGTTTGCACTATTAATTCTTCACGCTCACTGATTTCTCCAGAAACGTAGTAAGGCAGCCCGCAATTTGCAAACGACACGTAAGGTCCTTTTTCCAAAACAATAATTTCTGCTTCTTCAGACAGACGTCTTAATCTGGTTGCAGCTGACATTCCGCCTGCTACTCCGCCGATAACCACTACTTTCATTAATAATTTCCTCCCTTAACTGCACCCTGCCAACGGATCATACCGCCTTTTACATGGACTGCCTGAATTTTTCTTTTTTCTAAATTCTTTACTGCCCGTTTACTTCTGATTCCTGACTGACAGATGACATATATTGGTGGATCTGTTTTCGGTTTATATCCAGATATTTTTCCAAGCGGAACGTTCACTGCACCGGGGATATGGCCGCCTGAAAATTCAGCCTTTTCCCGAACATCTATGATTGTTAACGTTTCAGCCAGCTTCTTTTCCAGATCCTTTCCTGATATAGACGGTGTACGATTAAATAGAAACATACGCTCTCTCCTTTTTATACCCCTACGGGTATTCATTAATGATACTATAATTGACAAATACAGCTTTGTAAAGAAAGAAGTTTATCCCTCAAATTCCTGATAATTCTTTTCTATAGAAAAAAACACTGAAATCTTAAAGACCTCAGCGTTTTTTGAGTTATTCAATTTTGTTAAATAGAAGCTCGAATTAATTTGATTCCTTCAATTTAAATGTCATCGTTACTGGGTGATGATCTGAATACTGGAAGGATTCATCCAATACTTTTGTTTCCAGTGCCTCAACATTGTCTGATACGATAAAACCGTCAATTAGAGCTACGAATGATTTTCCTTTTTCATAAGGGGTATCCAGGTTTCTGGTTGATGGTACAGGCTCCCCGTCATCAGTGAAATCAGTGACTGCCAGTCCCTCCGGCAGATCTTCTTTAGGGAATGGCTGCAGCCATGAATAATCTTTGCTTGTGTCATTTCCAAATGTTTTAGAAGAAGAAGGGAGCAGATCATGATTAAAGTCCCCTCCGCAAACAACATAATTCCCGTTTTTATATTCATTTTCCATATGGTCAAACAATGTCATAATTTGGTTCTTTTGAATTTCTTCGTCTTTCATGTAGGCTGATAAATGAACATTGTACAACATCATTTTCTTGCCGTTTGCTACATCAATTTCTGAAACGGTAAACGCACGGTCCAAATCAAAGAATTTATTAAACGACGTTTCTATAGGCAGGCTATAGCGAATACTTGAATTTATTTTTGTGTTGCTTAAACTTAAAATACCTGATTTAGATTTACCAATCGGATCTAGTACCGGATACATTAAATAGGCTGAATCGTAGTTGGTTGCTGAAACAGCAGAATAGTCGCCAAAGCTGTCGCTGATCATTTTTACTTCATTCACACCATGACTTCTTGTTGCTTTTTCATCCACTTCCTGAAGTACTGCAAAATCTGCATTAATTCGTTCAAGGGTTTTGACTACTCCTTCAATATTTTCATTTACAGATTCCTTACTTCGAGCTTTTGATTCTTTTCCGCCATCCATAAAGAATGTATAGTCCGGAGGGTATGCGCCATACCCAATATTAAAGGTGACTGCAGTATATTCTTTATCCGTTTCCACCTGACTATCTTTCGCTTTTTGTTCAACCTTAAGTATCAGATCATCTTCTATGCGGGAATAACCAAAAAAGACATAGCCTACATAAATCACGACTACTAACAGCATCACTCCAAGGATTGATCCAATAATTATCATTGCTTTTTTCATTTTTTTACTCCTTTTATTTTCTGATTTATTCATTACTCCAAATGATAGCAAAAAACAAAGACAGGAACCAGCTTTTCGCCCTGTCTTACTAACTCTTAATTTTATCTGTTTGTTTATTATTCGACAATCAGACTTCAATCCTAATAGCCTATTCTATGGAACACCCCTCAGTAAACACCTCTGCAACCATAGAAATCTGATGATTTGCGTACTTTTTGACTCCTTCTTCGGCATGAGTCATTGCATATGAATTTGGGAAGCAGCGGAACATACTAATATCGTTGTACGAATCTCCTACAACGGCTACCTCTGTTGCTTTAATTCCAAATTGCTCAACCAGAGAACTTACTGCAGCTCCTTTATTCACACTTTTTGGGTTAATATCAATGGTATATGGACTGGTGATTTGATAGTTTACTTCTTCATCTGCCAGAACTCTGTGAAGTCTCTCCATGTCTTTACGCAAATCATTTACATTTTCTCGAACCACGCAAATATTCGCAGGATTTTCCGGATGAGCGAACTTTTCCGTTATCTCCATTTTTTCTACAACATTACCAAATGCCTGTTCCATCAGTTCATCAGAGACATACGACTCATACGTATGCTGGTTTAGCGTTGAACAGCTGAATGGCAGATTTAAGCTGCGCAATTTTGCATAAATCCTTTTTGACTGTTCTTCTGAGAAGAAATCCTCCGCTGCTATATTGCTTTCACGATCCATTGCAAATGAACCATTTTGAACGATCTTATAACTTTTTGAAAACAACTCGTCTCCAAGAACAGAACGCACATCTTCCAATAAGCGTCCTGTTGCTACACAAAACAATCCACCAGCTTCAATAAATTCACTGATTGACTGATGGTTGCGTTCCGGTAATCCTTTTTTTGAAGGAGTATAGGCAGCATTGTCACTTTCTTCATAAGTCAATGTTCCATCCATATCGCAGACTAACAATTTAATTTTTTTGAATTGATCCATTATTGCTCCTTTCGCGATTCAAGAAGATATATTGATAGATAGCTATTTCTTTTACCAAATTATAAATTACATTAAAAAATAGTCTGTACATGATGTTCAATAATAGAAAATTTTAACTTGTATGCTCCAATAGTGATTACTTGGACTTGCTGTATTAATTGTTCTCTGACTTCCATCAGAGCAAAACCAAAAGATTTTCACCTTTCCATTGCAGAAAATTTTCTATTGATGGACTATCCTCAATCATACTTAGCCCTCAGATTTTATCTACAGGGCTGGTCTCCATCAGAACTCTGTTTTTCGTGTCCTGCAAAAATTTCATTAGGCTGTCGTCCTGATTGAACTTTAGATAGTTGCTCTGCTTTACAATCATGAACTTTTCTTTATCTCTAAACTGACAAGACCACCATTGACTGAAGCAGCATTTTGAAACCGAGCCGTCCTTTCCATCCCGATGCCTCTAAAAGAAAATGTACGTTAACTTCTTTTTTTAATCTTCAGATTCTGCACCTTCCCTAAGTTTCAAGCAATTCTATTCTGCTTCTTTAATTATATCAACTAATTTTGACCATTATTCACAGCTATTATTTATCCCCTTACAAAAATAATTATACTAGAGAAAAGATTGAAATAGAAAAGATTTTTCAATAAAAAAGTCTCTCTATAATATTTTTCTCAAAAAATTACGATTTTTGAAAAAAGCTGAGATTGAATGATTCATTCAGGTCTGATAAACTAAAGTTTGTTATAAAATAAATGGTAACTCAAAAGAATCTATGAAAAACTGACCAATTAAATAACTATAACATTTAACAAAAAGCCTATATTATTGAGCATTACGGAGTTAAAAAATGCGTATCAAAACAATTATTGCAGCTCAATACTGCTCAGTGTAAAGTGTTCACTTCGATACCTAAAATAACATAATTAAATTGTTATAAGGGAAGAAGAACGAAACAGGTTATGAATTCTTGCGTATCAAGGATTTGGAGGTTTTAGGCGAATATATTTTGAATTACCAAATAAATAAAAGGGGTTCAATAATGAAAAAATACTTGAAAGCATCAATAATTATGTTGCTTGCTTTGCTTTTCACAGCATGCGGAAATGGTGGGGGTGCAAAAGCTGAAACCAGCACCTATACAGTCGAGATTGAGGGTGCAACTATGGAAGCGATCTTCACACATGAAGGAGATAAGTTGATCAAAGTTGACCAAAAAATGGACTATCCGTACTCTTATTTTGGGTATGAGGATGGATATTTCATTGATGATGAAACCAAGGAAGCTCTTGAAGAAAGAGTTCGTTCTATGTACGAGGCTTATGAAGATGGAGAAGGTACTTCTATGGACATGAAATTTACAGATACAACATTACTACTTACAATGTCCGTTGACCTTGAAAAAGCAGATGCTTCCACACTTGGACTTGCAGTAAGTGACGACTCAGATAATGTCAGCTTCAAAAAAACTGTTGAAGATTTTGAAGCACAGGGATTTACAAAAAAGAAATAGATTATATAAAGCTAAGACAAACTGCGTCTTGGCTTTTTTTATTTGAGCTGAATCAATATATTAGCTTATGAGAAAAACACTCTGTTTAGATTAAGACCAACAAGTCAATGAGAAAACAGTTGACATTGAAACGTTTACATTACATTATGTTTAGATTAAAACGTTAATCAAAAGTATTACGATCTATTTTAAAAGGATTTACATTACACTCTGTTTAGATTAAAACCTATGATTGCATCAACATCATATAGTTCTAAAAATTATTTACATTACACTCTGTTTAGATTAAAACACAAGGCAGAAACGCTGCATCATATCTATTATCGATATTTACATTACACTCTGTTTAGATTAAAACATACGTCCATATTATCAGCTCCTTTTTGTATGAAGGATTTACATTACACTCTGTTTAGATTAAAACGTATGTGCAAAGATGTCATACAACACTAGTCGTAGTATTTACATTACACTCTGTTTAGATTAAAACATGTTTCTACCGTAATGCTTATTAAAATTATTCAAATTTACATTACACTCTGTTTAGATTAAAACATACCACCACCAAAAAACACATGATCTTGAAAAAAATTTACATTACACTCTGTTTAGATTAAAACGGAAGCACTAGAGACGTTAACGCTTGAAATACAATCATTTACATTACACTCTGTTTAGATTAAAACGACGGCTTCTGAACAGTTTCAACTTGACGTTTTGCTATTTACATTACACTCTGTTTAGATTAAAACGAAGTATAGAAATCTGTTTTGAAGGTGCCGAAAACAATTTACATTACACTCTGTTTAGATTAAAACCAAAGGCAATGTGATTGCTGAACTTTTTGATAGAAAATTTACATTACACTCTGTTTAGATTAAAACGTCTGTCATTTGATTTACTGATTCTTTTAAATCAGCATTTACATTACACTCTGTTTAGATTAAAACGGCATAATAACGTTTACTATCGAATTGAGATAGGAATTTACATTACACTCTGTTTAGATTAAAACAGGAAAGGAGCTGTAAGTATGTGTGAAAAAAATTTATTTACATTACACTCTGTTTAGATTAAAACAAATTAGATGTGTTCAGATGACGTTATATATATTAATTTACATTACACTCTGTTTAGATTAAAACTCCACGAAAAGTCTTGTAGAACCAAAAAAAACGAATTTACATTACACTCTGTTTAGATTAAAACCAATAACAACTACCGTCATCGACTGAAGCATTGGAATTTACATTACACTCTGTTTAGATTAAAACTTGAAAGGAAGAGTTATCACGTTTGTCTGTCTACCTTATTTACATTACACTCTGTTTAGATTAAAACGAATACGCCATTAAACTACCTACACTACCTTTTTTTAATTTACATTACACTCTGTTTAGATTAAAACGTCTGTCATTTGATTTACTGAATCTTTCAAATCGGCATTTACATTACACTCTGTTTAGATTAAAACTAGCAATTCGTTTAAAGCTGTTTCAACCTCTTTTGAATTTACATTACACTCTGTTTAGATTAAAACATTATCAGTCGTGGAAAGCTTCAAATTTCAATTAGAATTTACATTACACTCTGTTTAGATTAAAACCCACCCGATTTCACCTCTTGCTAAATAAGGGTTTCTAGCGGCTATTCTGTCGATCTCTTTTTCTGAATCATTCTACCCTTACATTTTAAACTACATATATTACAAAAGTCAATTTGCTGAAAAGATATTTCTTTTTCCATAATTAAATTTTTGATCCTTAAACTCCGGAAAATCAGCGTTTTCTATTCAAAACATTCTATTTCAAAGAAAAGTCTGTCGATCTCCCTGTATTTATGCGCTATCGGAGATCGACAGACCATTTACTACTTATCATTTTCCTTACTGTTGAAGAACTTCAAATAGGATTGTAAGTATTTCTTTTTAATCAATATCTCCAATTCTTATTTCTTCAATAACTGAGTATAGCTTTCTGAGCGTTCTTCCATGTCCGTAACTGTCTGATGAAGCATTTGTTCCACTTCAATTTCATCCTGTTTTATATTACGCAATGCTGAGAAACGTACCTGACTGCGCAGGAAATCTTCCATTTTTGAGAAGTCTGCTTTTTTAAAGTCTACACGCATTGGATCCTTGCCTTTTGCTCTTAGACGAGGATCATGACGATAAAGCGGCCAGTATCCTGATTCAACTGCATCTTTCGCAACTTTAATGGACTGACTCATGCCACCACGCTGACCATGATTGATACATGGAGTATAGCCGATAATCAAAGATGGTCCCGGATAGCTTTCTGCCTCTGTTATTGCTTTCAAAGCCTGAGCCGGATTTGCTTCAATGGAAATTGATGCTACATACACATCCCGGTAAGCCATTGCCATTAAACCAAGATCTTTTTTCTTTGTCTTTTTCCCGCCGGCAGCAAATTTCGCAATCGCTGAGGTTGGAGTGGCTTTAGACATCTGCCCACCAGTATTAGCATAAACTTCATTATCCATTACGAAGATATTTACATCTGCTCCTGTAGCCAGAACATGGTCGATTCCGCTGTAGCCGATATCATATGCCCAGCCGTCTCCGCCAAGCATCCACTGACTTGGTTTTGCAAACATTTCTTCATGATTCAAAATCTCTTTCACTCGATCATCTCTATCTTCACGAAGAGCCTGAGCCAGTTTGGCAGCCCGCTGCTGTGTCCCTTCTCCTTCAGCTGCATGATCCAGCCAATCCTGCATTTGTGCCTGTGTTGTTTCAGATCCGTAGCCGTTGTCAACTGCTTTTTGCAGCAGCACAGCCAAACGCTTACGCTTGGTTTCATTCGCAATATACATACCTAACCCATATTCTGCATTATCTTCAAACAATGAATTGCTCCAAGCAGGTCCTTTGCCCTCTGCATTTACAGTATAAGGTGTAGCTGGGGCAGACGCACCCCAAATCGATGAACAGCCGGTAGTATTAGCAATCATCATACGATCCCCATAAAGCTGAGTAAGCAGTTTAACATATGGTGTTTCACCACAGCCTGCACAAGCTCCCGAAAATTCAATCAGCGGCTGTTCAAATTGAGAACCTTTGATTGAGAATTTTTTGATTGGATTTGCTTTTTGCCTCAAGGTCATCGCAAATGCCCAGTTCAGAGCCTGTTCTTTTTGCTCTTCGTATGATTTCATCACCAGCGCTTTATCTTTGGCAGGACACATTTCCACACAAAGACCACAGCCTGTACAATCTTCCAGAGAAACTTGGATACGGTATTCTAAATTATCCGGTCCTTTCATTGTCCTTGTGATGAAGCCTTCCGGTGTTTCTTCCATCTCTGCTTCATCTGCAAGGAACGGACGGATAGCCGCATGTGGACAAATAAAAGCACATTCATTACACATTGTACAGTTTTCAGGAATCCATTCCGGCACTTCCAATGCAATCCCACGTTTTTCATAGGCTGCAGTTCCCATCGCCATTTCGCCGCCCAACATACCGTTTTGAATCAAATCATTTACAGAAAGCTGATTGCCTTCCTGACGGTTTACGGGTTCCAAAATATTTCGAACGTAGGCAGGTTTATTACTTATCTCTGCCGCAGCTACTGGATTCTCCAGTGTTTTCCATTCTTCAGGTAAATCGACTTTCGTCAAGGCTGCAAAGGTTGCATCAATTGCTTCCCAGTTTTTTTCAACAATAGCCATTGATTTTTTCCCATAAGCTGCTTTTACTTCATCTTTAAGAAAAGGCAGGAATGTGCTGCGGTCCATGATATCTGTCACTTCAAAGAAAGCAGCCGACATCACTGTGTTAATTCGCCGTCCCAAGCCAAGACGCTGTGCAATTTCCATTGCATTGATAATGTAAAAGTTAATGCTATGTTCTGCAAGGTAGCGTTTCAACGATTTTGGTAAATGAGTTTTTACTCGTTCAACATCCCATACTGTATTCAACAGGAAGGTTCCGCCATCTCTTAGCCCTTTAACCAAATCATACTTATGAAGATATGCTGCATTATGACAACCGACAAAATCCGGACACTCTACATTATAGGTAGATAGAATCGGATCGTCACCGAAACGTAAATGCGAAACAGTCAGTCCACCTGATTTTTTGGAATCATAGGCGAAATAAGCCTGAGCATATTTATCTGTGTTATTTCCGATAATCTTGATTGCCTGTTTGTTTGCCCCAACTGTTCCATCTGAACCAAAGCCCCAGAATTTCGCCTGGAAAGTCGTATCTTTTGTAAGATCCAGCATTTCAGTCATTGGCAGAGATAGGTAAGTCACATCATCATTAATCCCAATTGTAAAGCGCTGTTTCAATTCATTTACTGGCAGCAGCAGATGATCAAACACAGACACAATATGATTTGGCGTTACATCTTTTGAAGCAATCCCGTAACGCCCGCCAATGATGATCGGACGATTTTCGTGACGGTAAAGAACACTTTGCACATCCAGCAATAACGGTTCACCATCTGAGCCAGGTTCTTTTGTCCGGTCCAGTACTGCCACACGTTCTACTTTTTTCGGCAATTTTTCCAACAAGTTTTCTGCAGGAAAAGGACGGTACAGGTGAACATCAATATGACCAACTTTTCTTCCCTGAGCATTCAGATAGTCTACTGTTTGCTGGATCGTTGGTGAAGCAGAACCCATGGAAATAATAACTTCAGTTGCTTCCGGATCACCATAATAGTTCATTAAATCATAATTAGTGCCGCGCAGATTATTAATTTTCTGCATGTATTTTTGTACAATCTTCGGCATTTCATCATAATAACTGTTCACTGTTTCTCTTTGCTGGAAATGAATATCAGGATTTTGTGCGGTTCCCGATACTGTAGGATGATTCGGGTTCATGCCTCTTTTTCTAAACCGCTCCAGTGCTTCC
The DNA here is from genome assembly GCF_020567625.1 of Enterococcus sp. BWT-B8. Classification (NCBI taxonomy): domain Bacteria; kingdom Bacillati; phylum Bacillota; class Bacilli; order Lactobacillales; family Enterococcaceae; genus Enterococcus; species Enterococcus sp. BWT-B8. The sequence goes on from NZ_JAJDJV010000016.1 coordinate 64,634, forward strand.
CAATTTACCATTTCCTTCAGTTCATCATAATCAAGTGCTTCAATTTTCTGCAGCTCATGGCTGGTACGGAATCCATCAAAGAAGTTCATAAACGGCAAACTGCCTTCAATACTCGCTAAATGTGCGACAGCAGATAAGTCCATGACCTCCTGCACACTTGATTCTGCCAGCATACAGAAGCCTGTCTGCCGTGCAGCCATCACATCACTGTGATCGCCAAAAATACTCAACGCATTGGTGGAAACTGCTCGAGCTGCCACATGAAATACTGTAGGAAGCAGTTCACCGGCGATTTTGAACATATTTGGAATCATCAAAAGCAGTCCCTGAGAAGCTGTATAGGTTGTTGTTAAAACGCCCGTTTTCAATGAACCATGAACCGTTCCTGCTGCTCCGGCTTCAGATTGCATTTCAATCAAATTGACTGTTTCCCCAAAAATATTCTTTAAACCATTTTCTGCCCATTCGTCTACAACCTCAGCCATGGTAGAACTTGGTGTAATCGGGTAAATTCCGGCTACTTCGGTAAAAGCATAGGAAATATAGGCTGCTGCTGTATTGCCATCCATTGTCTTCATTTTTCTCATTACTTTACCACCTCAATTAATACCTAAATCGGCATTTTCTGTTGTTCCTTTTGAATGTACTGATCAATTTCTTTTGCTGCGATTTTTCCTGCACCCATCGCCAAGATTACTGTAGCTGCTCCTGTAACAATGTCTCCGCCTGCATATACTCCTGGAATAGAAGTCGCTGCTGTTTCGGTGTCTGCATCAATATAGCCCCATTTATTTGTTGCCAGTTCAGGAAAAGTATCCAGCAGCACTTTATTGGCTCCCTGACCAATTGCTTCAATCGCTGTGTCTGCATCAATAATAAATTCGCTTCCGGGAATCACTACAGGACGGCGCCGCCCTGAATCATCGGCTTCTCCCAGCTCCATTTTCACACATTTTACAGCTTTCAAGGTACCCGACTCATCTCCAATATACTCAATCGGATTAGTCAGCCAGTGATATTGAATTCCTTCCTCCACAGAATGATGGTATTCCTCTACTCTTGCCGGCAGCTCCTCCAACGAACGGCGATAGATGATGGATACATTTTCAGCACCCAGACGTTTTGCTGAACGAGCGGCATCCATCGCAACATTTCCACCGCCAATTACTACAACGTTTTTCGATTTTTGAACAGGTGTATCATATTTAGGAAATTGATAACCATGCATTAAATTAATTCTTGTCAGATATTCGCTGGAAGAGTACACGCCATTCAACGAAGTCCCTGGTATTCCCATAAAATTCGGCGCTCCTGCGCCGACAGACAAATAACAGGCATCAAATTCTTCCATGATTTCTTCCATTGTAATTGTTTTGCCGACAACCACATTTGTCTCTATTGTGACTCCTTGTGCAACGATTCTTTCGATCTCTTTATTGACAACCGTTTTAGGCAAACGAAATTCAGGAATACCATACGTTAAAACACCTCCTGGTGCATGCAGTGCCTCATAAATAATCACTTCATAGCCTAATTTCGCTAGATCACCTGCTGCAGTTAACCCAGAAGGTCCAGAGCCAATAACAGCCACACGACCTTTCTTCTCATCTGCTTCTTTATATTCAATAGGCTGCTCCAACGCCCAGTCCGCTACCAATCGCTCAAGTTTTCCGATAGCTACCGATTCAAATTTTTTCGAGCGCCCCAAGCGGCAAACCATTTCACATTGTTTTTCCTGAGGGCATACACGTCCGCAGATTGCCGGTAGATTGGTATATTTACTTAATATTTCTTGTGCTTTGGGCATATCCCCATCTTCAATCGCTTTGATAAAACCCGGTATATCAATCATTACAGGACAATTATCAATGCAGGGTGCATTCTTGCACTGGAGACATCGGCTGGCTTCAAGCTGTCCTTCTTCAAGTGTATATCCTAAAGCAACCTCTTCAAAGTTATGGCAGCGAACAGATGCTTCCTGCTCTTTCATTGGCGTTTGAGTATAACTTCTTTTTACCTTAGCCATTTTGTATCACCTGCTTTTCATACATTTCATTGGACTGCTGCTCTTCCGAGTTATACTGCTTCATTCGATTAATAAATTCATCCCAGTCAACAGCTTCTCCCAGAAATTCCGGGCCATCCACACAGGCAAACTTGATTTCATTTGAAATCGTCACTCTGCAGCCACCGCACATCCCCGTTCCGTCAATCATAATTGGGTTCAAAGAAACATAAACAGGTATATCATACTTCTGAGCGGTTATTGTACAGAATTTCATCATAATACTTGGACCTATCGCCCAGGCAAAAGCTACTTTTTCACGTTGAAAAACTTCTGCCATTGCCTGAGTCACCAGACCTTTTTGTCCTACAGAACCATCGTCAGTCATTAGAATCAATTCGTCGGAATATTCTTCGCACTCGTCCCTTAATATGAGTAATTCTGAATTTTTTGCTCCTAAGATGGTAATTACACGATTGCCGGCTTCTTTCAACCCTTTGACGATTGGAAACAATGCCGCTATTCCTACACCACCGCCAACTAAAAGGACTGTGCCATAATTTTCGATTTCCGTCGGTTTTCCCAATGGTCCGACTAAATCTGCCAGCTCGTCCCCTTTCAACAGTGTTGCCAGTTGAGCGGTTGATTTTCCAATCACCTGAAAAATCAATCGTACCCAGCCTTTTTCAGCATTCGTATCCACGATTGTCAGTGGAATCCGCTCACCCATTTCATCAATTCGCAGTATCACAAATTGTCCTGGACGAGATTTCTTTGCAATCCGCGGTGCATCAACCAAAATATCAAACTCAGTCGGTGCCAGTTTTTTTCGTTCTATTATTTTAAACAAAATTACTCACACATCCTTTTATCCCTTTGCGTCCACCAAGGCTTTTACAAATGCTTTAAGCACTTTTTCATCCTCTTCATCTGCATCATTTTCAATCTTAACCAGTTCCGCTCCTCGAGTTGCCCCAGTCTTAGCCAGTGCTTCGTCAAAGTCAACTGCAGCAAAACAGAAATAATCCGGATACAGTTCGCTGTCGCCGCTGCCAACTACACCAAACACTTTTCCAGTCAGATCCTGTTCCTGTATTTCTTCATAAAAATCTTCCAGGTCAAATGGACGCTCGCCATCCCCATCTGTATAAGTTGCTAAAACACAGATATCTGCATCTTCATATGAATCTTCATCCGCATCATCTGCTTCGATACGTTCTACTTCAATTCCTAAATCTTCAAAGGCAGCCTCCAAAATTTCTGAGATTCCCTCTGTGTTCCCCGTTGCACTGGCGTATACAATTTTTGCTGCTGTCATAAATTTGTCATCCTTTCATTTTTTATGCTTTATTGTTAATTTTTATTGTTACCGATGATAAATGTTTCCTTCTTTCACTGAAAATCTGATAAATATAATTATTTTTACCCTAAAATATCTATATATCATAACAGGATATAACTTAAATAAATTTAAATTCACAAACTATTAAATTTCTCTTTAAAAAATGTATTAAAATCTGTTACAATAATCTCTGTAAAGATCTTTCATAAAATAAATGTTAGTTATAGGAATTGCTGATACTGTGTTTCCTTAAACTGACACAGATTTCCACATTTAGAATGAAAGGAAGTGAACAGGCGTTTTTTGTGAATTTAGTCACAATCAGTATAACGTCACTAATTATGAACAAGAATACTTTATGGATTACTCAGACTGCTGTCCTGCTCGCATTGCTAATTGCCGTACAGGCCGTTACTTCCGGATTTGGGAGTACACTGCTTACCGGATCACTCGTTAATTTACTCTTAATTGTAAGCGTTATTCTAGTTGGTTTGCCCAGTGGTTTAACCATTGCACTTATGTCACCATTCTTTGCTTTTATGTTTGGTATTGGACCAAAATTCTGGCAGATTATTCTTTGTATTGCAATTGGAAATGCAACACTCGTTATTCTTTGGCATCTTTTAAGGAAAAGCTCTTCAAATCAGATGACAGCATTTACAATTTCTGCAGTTATTGCAGCCACAGCCAAATTTTTAGTCCTTTATGGCTTAGTAGTTAAGCTGGTTGTCCCAATTGTTCTCGGCATCCCTGAACCAAATGCCAGTGTGGTTTCAGCAGTCTTTTCTTTCCCACAGCTGTTCACAGCACTAATCGGCGGTGTACTTGCACTCTTCATACTTCCTCTTCTGGCAAAGGCACTTCAGAGAGAAATTTAACTTATCCGTGTGGATGCAGGGCAGCAGTCAAATTAGCTGGTTATCCTGCATCCTTTTTATGATTAACTCGTACATTGAAGTTGTAACAAGTACCTAACTTCCAATAATACTTTAAGAATGCTGCAAAGCCGATCGGTCACAATAAGAAGTATGCAAAAGATGATGCGCTTTTTCACTACCCGGATGTTCCAAAAATTCTTTGTACAGATGCTGCACAATAGGACTGTCATTGGATTTCCGCAATTTCATGGCAGAGTCTTCATCGTAAAGAGCTGCGGCACGTTTTGCCTTCAGATCAATAAAATTTCGTACAGCCGCTGGTTGAACAGGCTGACCACCGCCATTAATACAACCGCCGGGACAACCCATAATTTCAACAAAGTGATAAAAAGCTTCATTGTTTTCAATCTTGTTAATCAATCGTTTTGCATTACCGATGCCAGAAGCAACAGCCACTTTTATCTCAACACCGTTAACTTCATAAGTCGCTTCTTTTATTCCAGCCATTCCGCGAACTTCATCAAAATCAAGCTGCTGCAGCGCTTCTCCCGACAAGGTTTCTACAGCGGTTCTGAGCGCTGCCTCCATTACTCCGCCAGTTGCACCAAAAATATAACCAGCTCCTGTTGCTTCACCAAGAGGATTATCAAATCCTTCATCTTCCAATTCTGCAAAGCGAATCCCAGCCTTGTCAATCATGCGGGCCAATTCTCTGGTTGTCAGGGCAATATCGACATCTGAATAGCCGGCTGCTGCTTCATCCTCTCGGGTAACTTCGAATTTTTTAGCCGTACACGGCATAATTCCAACTACAAAAATATCTTTCGGATCAATTCTCATTTTTTCGGCATACCAAGTCTTAACCAAAGCTCCGAACATCTGCTGAGGAGATTTACAGCTGGAAAGATTTGGAATCAATTCCGGATGATAGGCTTCACAGTATTTAACCCATCCCGGCGAGCAGGAGGTGAACAATGGAAATGGTCCATTATTTTCCACTCGATTCAGAAACTCAGTAGCTTCTTCCATAATGGTGAAATCTGCCGCTACGTTGGTATCAAAAACCTTATCGAAACCAATTCGGCGTAACGCAGCAACCATTTTTCCTTCAACATTGGTTCCAATCGGCATATTAAATGCTTCACCCAAAGTAACCCGAATGGAAGGAGCAGTCTGAACAATGACATGCTTGGCTGGATCTCCCAGTGCTTTCCAGACTTCTTTTGTCTGATCTTTTTCAGCAATCGCTCCAGTTGGGCAGACAACGATACACTGACCGCAGGAAATACAGGCAACCTCCCCCAAATTCTGCTCAAATGCACAGCCGATATGTGTTTTAAAGCCCCGTTCATTCGAACCGATTACACCGATTGCCTGAAGTTTGGAGCAGGCTGCCACACAACGCTTGCAAAGAATACACTTATTATTGTTTCGATACATGTGAACCGTACTGTCGTCAAAATCATATTCATAATTTTCACCGTTATAGTAATCTTCATCATCCACATTAAAGTCTTTACATAAACGCTGCAGTTCACAGTTTCCGTTGCGGATACAAGACAAACATTTACGTTCATGTGTGGAGAGAATCAGCTCCAGATTAATTTTTCGGGACTGGAAGACTTTTTCAGAATTGGTGACAATCTTCATTCCTTCACGAATCGGATAAACACAAGATGTCGCAAGGTTTTTGGCTCCTTCAACCTCAACCACACACATCCGACAGGCACCAATTTCATTAATCTCTTTTAAGTAGCAAAGTGTCGGAATATCAACACTGTTATAGCGTGCCGCTTCTAAAATCGTGGAGCCTTCAGGAGCAGTACATGTTTTACCGTTAATTGTAATCATAACTTCTTTCACAGGTTCCGCCTCCTAACCCACATTAATTGCATTAAAGCGACAAGTGTCAATACATAATCCACATTTAATACAGACTTCCTGATCAATTTCATAGACCTTCTTGACCTCTCCATGAATGGCTGATACCGGACAGGTTTTTGCACAGGCACTGCAGCCGGTACAATTTTCCGGATCGATGGTATATTGAATCAGATTTTTACAAACACCTGATGGACAACGATGTTCCAGAACATGAGCCAGGTATTCTTCTTTGAAATAATGATAGGTGGACAGCACAGGGTTTGGAGCTGTCTGTCCTAAACCACATAACGAGTTTTCACTAATATGATGACATAATGCTTCCATTTTATCCAAGTCTTCCAGTGTTGCTTTCCCCATGGTGATTTTTTCAAGCAGCTCCAAAAGTCTTTTTGTTCCTATTCTGCATGGAACACATTTTCCACAGCTTTCTTCCACTGTAAATTCTAAAAAGAACTTGGCAATATCTACCATACAGTTTTGATCATCCATAACAATCAGACCGCCAGAGCCCATCATGGAGCCGATCTCTGTTAAATTATCATAGTCAATCGGTACATCATAGTGTTCTACCGGAATACAGCCTCCAGACGGTCCGCCAGTCTGTGCTGCTTTGAATGTCCTGCCATCAGGAATTCCTCCGCCAATGTCTTCAACAATTTCTCTCAAAGTAGTCCCCATAGGCACTTCAACCAAACCGGTATTTTTAATCTTCCCACCTAAAGCAAACACTTTCGTTCCCTTAGATTTCTTGGTTCCCATTGATGCAAACCAATCAGGGCCTTTAACGATAATTTGGGGGATATTGGCATAGGTTTCCACATTATTTACAATAGTCGGCTTTCCAAATAGTCCTTTAACTGCTGGAAACGGCGGACGAGGACGCGGCTCGCCACGCTTCCCTTCAATACTTTCAAGTAAAGCAGTTTCTTCTCCACAGACAAATGCACCTGAGCCTAATCGAAGATCCAAATCAAAAGAAAACTCTGAACCTAAAATCTTTTCACCTAAAAAGCCATTTTCACGAGCCTGTTCAATCGCAATTCGCAGACGTTTCACCGCTGTCGGATATTCTGCTCTCACATATACATAGCCTTGATTCGCACCAATCGTATATCCTGCAATAGCCATTGCTTCAATAACCGCATGCGGATCACCCTCCAGCACAGAACGATCCATGAACGCCCCTGGATCTCCCTCATCAGCGTTGCAAATGACATATTTTTGATCTGATCGGCTTTCTTTGGCAAAGCCCCATTTCATAAAGGTTGGAAACCCTGCACCGCCTCGACCACGCAAACCAGATATCTCCAAGGTATTGAGAACGTCAGCTGGTGTATAGACATTCAAGACTTTAGCCAACCCCTGATACCCATCAAACGCAATATACTCTTCTATCTTTTCTGGATCAATACGACCGCAGTTTCGCAATGCTACCCGTTCCTGTTTTTGATAAAATGGAGTATCCAACAATTTATTGATAATTTCTTTCGTCTTATGATCGTGATACAGCAGCTTTTCAACAATCTCTCCTTTTATAATATGTTGAGCTACAATTTTTTTAGCATCTTTTGGTTTAACTTGATGGTAAAAAGTTCCTTCTGGATAGATAATAACGATCGGTCCTTGTTCACACAAACCAAAGCAACCAGTAGAAACAATATTGATTGTTTCACGAATATCGTTTTTTTCCAGCTCCTCTTCCATCATATGGATAAACTCTTTGCTTTTTGAAGACAGGCATCCTGTTCCGGCACATACCATAATTTCCTTATTGTACTGGGAATCTCCGCCTTCATCGAGACGAATACTGATTTTATTTCGGTATGCCTCTCGAAGCTCATTTAATTGACTCCAATTTTTCATAGACTTTTCTCCTGTTTTAAAGACTACGCGACAGACTAAGCTTTCTTCAGGTATGTTGCAAGAACTTTATCCCCTTTTTTCTGCGTCAGACGACCATATACTTCTTCATTAACTGTCAAAACAGGAGCCAGTCCACAAGCACCTATACAGCGACAGGATTCCAATGTAAATTTTCGATCAGCTGTTGTTTCTCCGGCTTTGATCTGCAGTTCATTTTCATAAGAATCTAAAATATTTCCCGCACCCTTTACATAGCAAGCTGTTCCCATGCAGATACTGATTGTGAACTCTCCTTTGGGTACAAAAGAAAACTGTGAGTAAAACGTGGCAGTACTGTAAAGCTCCTCTAGGGGAATATCCAGTTTTTCAGAAATACGTTCCAGCACCTCAATCGGCAAGTAACTGTATATTCGCTGTGCTTCCTGTAAAGCAGGCATTTGTGCGCCTTGCTGATCCTTTAAATAATTTAAGGCTGTGTCAAATTCCTGTTTCTGACTTTCCGTTTCAATAAATTCAAACGTCAATTCTTTTACACTCATTTTCCTTTCAGTCCCTCCTTCAACTTCTTTAAATTAGAAACTTACAAACTACACCTATTCAGGTAACGCTTTCATTTTCGACACCCTTAGTATATCAAAAATTATTACTTCTTTGTGAAAAAACATACAATTAATTTGCTGAAAGTACTGAGAACTTTTCTCAATAAGGTTTTTTTGCTTAATTTTCCCAAAATTTTGTGAAATTCTGTAAAATAAGAAGAGAATTCAGGCGTTTATTGGCTCTATAATATCTAGTGTTGGTGGCGTGATTGTCACTGACACTTTTTTCGTTTTGAAAAAAAAACAGGAAAGACATCTTGAAATCCAGTAGAATTAAAGTCGACAAAAACCAATTCAAAGG
>NZ_JAJDJV010000017.1:0-66285 GCF_020567625.1 Enterococcus sp. BWT-B8
AGTTGATGAGGCATTTGTCCAATCGGTTGCCTCAAAAAGGAATCATATTCCAAGGAAATCACTGAACTATCGAACCCCCATGGAAGTATTTTTGAGTTATATGGATGATGAGATGGTGTCTAGGTTAATTTGACAAATGAAACTAACAAAAAGTGTTAGCAAATAAAGGAAAAAAACGAAGAAATTCAAGACTAAAAAAAAGAGTGTTAGCAAGGCTGTTAGCAAAAAAGGCTACTAACAAAGCACCGACATCTATTGTAATTAAAAGAAAATATACCCATAGAGAGCAACATATAAAAAGCCGAAAACCCTTATCAATAAAGGCTTTCGACGTAATTTCTATGGCGTCCCCGATACGATTTGAACGTACGACACCCGCCTTAGGAGGGCGGTGCTCTATCCAGCTGAGCTACGAGGACATATTAAATTTTTGTTGGCAAATCTGCTCTTTTTACCCTCCTAGGGATTGGAACTACTACCACTTAGGAGGGTCTTGTAATATCCATTTTACTAAGGGGACTATTTCAATAAGCTTGCTTATTGAACAAAAGCAGTTAAATAAACATACTTCTCTATTTTAAATTTCTTCCCTGTTCCTGTCAATGACTATCTGCCAAGCAACTGGATAGTCTAAAAAAATATATCTTTAATCAGTGATTCTCAGGCAAATCATTAATAGTCTGCAAAAAAGACAGCGCTTTCGTTTTATTTCAGCAGTTTTAGTATTTTCTCATTTTTTCTGCTATTCTCAGGCAAATAGATCGAAAAGAAGCGGATGAGATGCTATGATTAAGTAAATAAATGAATAAGGAGTGCTAACAGTATGACAGAAAAATCAAAAGAAGAAGTATTTGCGGAGCGACAGGATCATTACAAACAGGAAAAAGAAGAGATCATCAAAAAAGCATTGAAGGAGCATAAGGCAACTGAAAAAGATGAAAAGAAAAAATAAGCCTTCTGTCTTTCATAAATTAAAAAACTGAGCATTTTCTGTAAGAATACATGGTATGCAGAGAATGCTCAGTTATTTTTATGCTTAGAAATAATCTTCCAAAACCGGTTTGCCATCAGGAATCAGCTGATCTAAAAGTACGACCATTTCTCTGCTGCCGGATAGTATTTCATGAAAATTCAGCTCCGCCCCTGTACGATATCCCATCAATAGTTGCGTCCATCCCTGAATTCCAGAGCTCAAAACTCTTTTTCCTTCAACAAACACTTTATCTTCAATTTGATTTAAAACAGCTGTTCCATCTTTGACTTTCAGCTGCCAGAAACCTGCATTCCATGGGGCAAACTCATCAACAATTTCCAAATAAAATTGATATTCTGTCGAATACTTTTGGAACGGATAAGAAGCAATAAATGTTTTAAAATCAACGATTCTCCCCATCATATACGGCACCAGCTTCATTTCAACCACAGGCGCAGGCATCAGATAGCTTAGATTTTCACCTATAAAGCCTTTTTCATAGTAGAACTGTCGGGTAGTACCACTGTGTGAACCGATAAATCCAGCCAGTGCTGAATAGGCATCTTTATTTAATGCCTTCCATTCGTTAATCGTAAATTCCTCTGAAGTAACCTTATAAACTAAATAGCCTAGCGGTTGACCCTCTTTGCTTTTTGCAATGGCAAACCGAAACTCATTTCCCTGTGCAAATTTGTATTCCAGCCACCAGTCTTCTCTAACCAGAGCTCCGGGATGTTTGACAAGTTCCTCCGCATAAATCTCAGCAATGACAGATTTAGCATGGGACCAATCTTCTCGATACACTGAACTCTCAGCAGCTGTTGTTTTCGGCCAGTCAGTACTCGCAATTCGATAGATGATCTGTTCAAAAAGCTGTTCATATCCATAACGCCGATAAAATGGATAGGAGAATGGAGACAGATAAGACAATGCTGTTTTTTCTTTAGCTAAATCTGACAGCAGCCTTCTCATCAAAGCAGTTATACTCCCTTGCCCCCGATACTCTGGATAAGAAGACACACAGCCGACACCACCCATTTTATATTTACTCCCATGAAAATCAACAGTAAATGGCGTTGACAACAGCTGACTTATTAACTGTTCCCCTTCAATATATCCGTAGGCTTCCGAGTGCTCTACAATCCAGTCAAATCTCTTTTTTCTTTCATCCGATACTTCAGAATTAAACGCGTAAGCAGCAAGATCAAACATAGCTTTTGTATCTTTCAGTTCCAGTTTTCTGATATGCTCCATGCTTCCCCATCCTTTCCTGCTTTAAAATGAAAAAAGGAAGGAACATTATCGCCTCATCTTATGATGCTAGTCCCAACCTCTTCTATTTTACAATTATGAATTTTCCATTTGTTCCAACATTTTTTTAAATTGACGCTTTTTGAAAAAACCAAGTAGCATACTTAGTACTATATCATTCATTTTTTGAAGAGTTCCATATGACTCCATGCTTTCAGCATAACGGATTTCGCAGGAATTGTCATCGATCATTGTAATATCGTAACTTACTTTAAATTCATTTTTAGTCGTAGATGTAGAAAAATGATAAGCAGAATCTTTTTCAATTTTATCGATTTTTATTTTTGCCCGCTGGCTTTTTGAAAATGTTTTAACATATTCAAAATTATTCAATTGCTTTTCTGTGACATCTTTTCCCGTTTGTACCCTGATATCATAAATAACAGATTCAATGATTTTCTTGTAAAAGACAGGTGCAGGAATATTTAGTTTTTTTACAACTTCCACTATTTCTTCACCTCACCATTTTTTGAATCATCCTTTTGCTTTTCCTTTTTCTTCCCTCTAAAGTAGAAGAATAGTCCAGCAGCAATTAAGGAAATTGCTGTAGTCATACTGGAAAAATCATATTTCCCGGTACTCATGTTCGCTGAATACACAAAAACCAATAAACCAATACTACATAAAAATATTCCGTTTTTCATCATCATGATTTTTCATCCTATCTACTCGTTAAACCGCAGCTGACTGGAAATACAGAACATTTCCCCAAGACTCACCTTTGATTAACTGTTTTGCTTTGGCAGCGGCTTCTTCGCTGTCTCCGGTTACTTCAAAGATTAACTTAATTCCCTGTTTTTCTTTAAAGGTATATGTAAAATCCCCCTCACTGTAGCCTTCTAATAATTCTTTAATTGCGTCCTGCTGCATTGCGCTTGAAATTGCAATCATGTCCATCTTCCTTTCTTTCTCTTTCTATTTATTAGATTACTTTGTAAAAAAAATTTCAGTAATCCTTAAAACATCTTTTTTTACAAAGTTTTATTTGAAGCCCTCTGAAAAATTCGTTTAACTTTTGAACGCCTAAATTCATACTAGTAAAAATAGTTGCTTCACCTCGTAGAAGCGGAAGCAACTATTTTAGTAACTCAATTATTTGTTATCAGGTTCTCCCAATGAAGGGTCCATCTTGTTCGCTGCAATAACGAACGGTACCCAGATGAAGAAGCTGACCACAATACATACAAGTGTTACGATCGGTGCTCTCCAGTCAGCTCCTGTTGCAAGGAATGACAATAGCACTGGAGGAACAACCCATGGCACTTGTTGTGATACCGGATTAACCAATCCGCCAATAGTTGCAAAGTATCCAATTGCAGTAGTTACTACTGGTGCAATGATAAACGGAATAAACATAATTGGATTTAATACGATTGGCAAACCAAACATTACTGGTTCATTGATGTTGAAGAATCCAGGTCCAATTGACAATTTCGCAACTGTTAAGTAATCTGCACGTTTTGAAAAAATGAAGATTGCAAACAACAGCACGATTGTACCACCTGAACCACCGAACATAGTGTACGCATCAAATGATCCGCGAACCCAGTAGTACGCTTTTCCATCTTTGATCGCTTCCAATACGGCAGCACTACCTTTAACACCGTTGTAGCCTTGTTCAAAAATATTAATATTTTTCAACTGAGCAACACCGAAGATCCCTTCCAGAACCGGTGCCATAACGTTGGTTCCGTGAATACCAAAGAACCAGAATATTTGGATAGCAACCTGAATCAATACAATTGCTCCAAAGCCTTGAGTCAGACCCAAGAACGGTTCTGCAATGTATTTCTGAATCAAATCAATCAGTAACTGTCCGTCAGTTATTTGTGCCACTGCAAAATTAATAATTGCTACTACATATAATGCCACTGCTGCAGGAATAATCGCTGCAAATGCTTTTGATACTGCCGGCGGTACTTGATCAGGCATTTTGATCGTAATGTTCGCCAACATTAGTTTTGCATAGATAATGGTTGCCAAGGCACCAATAATCATGATGGTGAAATATGCGTTACCATCTAAATGACCTAATTTAAGCCAGCCCCAAAGATTTACGTTTAAAGTGCTGCCATCAATCGTTGCGCCAATCTCTGCATTGTTGATTGCTTCAGCAACTGCATCCGGAACTTTAATACCTAAATCAGCAGATGATGATGGTCCAAATGAAATACCTTGAATAAATGCTGCAAGAGCTACAATACCACCTGCCAGGTCGTTTACGTTGTAAGCACGTGCTAAGTTGAATCCCCAAGAAAAAGCAAAAATCAAACCAGCAATTGCCAATGTACCGTTCCATACATACCCATTAACTGAAATGATTTCCCTGATAACCGGAATTGTCGAACCATTATAGTCAGGCCAGAATGCCGGCGGTAAATCACGAATGATCGCGTTGATCATTACGGCAATCGCACCAGCCATTGTTGCTGGCATTGTGCCGATAAATGCGTCACGTAAAGCTACTAAATGCTTTTGCGCACCGATTTTTCCGGCAATTGGAAGAATGTGCTTCTCCATCCAAGCTGTTAAAGCGTTCATTTTTATATCCCCCTATAAATAATATTTATCTAAAGAGCCCTGCTCTCTAAATTAAAAGAATTAAAACTCCGTTCAAAAAGTTTTAGTTACTCTCTCAATCTTCCGTTCAAAAAAGAATGATTATTAGTTTGCGTCGATACGACGGTATACAGCAATGATTTCTTTTGCTAAATCTGTAAAAGCAATTGAAGTCATTAAATGATCCTGACTGTGTACCGTTAACAATGTTACAGTGATATTATTTCCCTGTGCTTCTTGAGTCAACAACCCTGTCTGAGAGTGATGTGCCTCAACTAATGATGCTTCTGCTGCAGCGATTTTCTGATCAGCCAATTCGAAGTTCCCTTCTTTCGCTGCTGCAATAGCCTCCATTGCGTCACTCTTAGCATTCCCACCATACATAATCAAACCCATGATGGCTTCTAAATTTGCTTGTTCTTCCATTTTCATTCCTCCTTTAATATAGTACGGATTGTTTAAATTAATTCATTAAAGCAATTGCTTGATCTAAAACTTTTTCACCATTCATCATTCCGTAATCAGCCATGTTGATAACATCCAACGGAATACCTTTTGGTGCAAGTTTTTGTTCAAATTGAGCTTTCATGAAACGTACTTGCGGGCCTAATAATAATACATTTACATCTTTTGACTCTAAATTGTTGTCAGCGTCTGATGCAGATACAGCAAAGATATCAGCTTCCATTCCACGTGCTTCTGCAGCTTTTTGCATTTTCGTTACCAACAGACTAGTACTCATTCCAGCAGAACAAACTAGCATAATTGTTTTTTTAGCCATTGTCTTCATCTCCCTAAATTATTTGATTACACAATTATATAAGCAATAAACGTGCCAAAAAACAGTATAGACCAAATCCCATCATATCAGGGTTTTGATCTATACCACTTAGTCTTGCACACTTTATTATTCTCTTACACACAAAAATTTAGTGTGTAAATTCTATTTTCTGATTTTATTATCTAAAAACATTTTGGTTAAATGTGCAATATCAGCCTCAGGAACCTTGATTCTATAGGCTTTTTCGATTATCATCATATTCGTTCTGGCCACATCAGTTTCCAGTCGATACTTCTTCATAAATTCGGAAAGACCTTCGAAGCCTCTGCCTTCTTCTCCTTTAATAATAGAATCAACCAGAAAAGCCAAATGGAACACAATGCCGGCATCCACTCCCGGCTCAACAATAATATGCATGTCACTCTGAATTTGATGAACTGTTTTTTGGAGCATGACAATTAGTTTCTGTAATGAATCCACCGTAGTAATTGTATCACTTAATGAACGGACAATCTTTTCTGTCGGCACTTCATCTCCTGCAATTCGCTTCAGTACATTAAGCTTCTCATCATCGAAGATGTCGTACGCTGAAAAGAAAGGAATATTTTGATACTCAACATCTACAGTTCCAGCAATTGCTTTAATTTCATATTCTTCCATCAAACTGTCTATATGCTTTTTAAAGGCTTCTCTTTCCAAAAACTGCATTTGGATAATTTCAACCTTTTCTTCATCAATGACAGGCAAAATTCGCTGATACAATCTTGCTGCTACTCCTTCTCCGGTAAAGCAGGTAACAACGACTGCCTTTTTTACCTGATTAGGATTTTTCAAGCTGCTTCGGAATTGTTCGCGAATAATCCCCTCAAGAGACATCTGGATGTTCTGATAGATATCTTCCAAGCTTCTTCCGACACTGGACATACGAATCGCTTCCAGCACGATCATCGTACTCGTCATCGAAATAGCTTTTGTTCGAATCCCAGTTTCTTCATAAATCATATTTCCAAATGAATTCAGCGATCCCATATCTGTTAGCAACAGCATCCCGTTACTTAATGA
Source organism: Enterococcus sp. BWT-B8 (assembly GCF_020567625.1). Classification (NCBI taxonomy): domain Bacteria; kingdom Bacillati; phylum Bacillota; class Bacilli; order Lactobacillales; family Enterococcaceae; genus Enterococcus; species Enterococcus sp. BWT-B8. The sequence goes on from NZ_JAJDJV010000017.1 coordinate 6,687, forward strand.
ATCCTGATGATCCACAACATATTTTCTCAAATATTCATACATCGTCTGAACTTCCATTGTCAAAGGCATATTCATCGCCACTCCTGTGGAGGTCCCCAAAAGCTCCTGTGCTGTTTTCAACATACTGGAGGCTGTGGAATCACCATGCATTAAAACAACTACACCGACATTATTTACTTCAACTTTTTCTTTGTCTCCCACATCAATAGAAAGAAACATGCTGATAAAGCCGATTTCATCAAAAGGAATCTCTATATCATTCTCTTCTTCAATAATTGCAGACAGATCAATGGCCACCTGAAATTCTTTCTTCATTTGTTTTCGAATATTGTTCAGGTTGGGGTGAACAATCACATGACCTTCACGAACACGCTCAATCGTACTTTGGAGATGGAGTGCAAAAGCAAAGCGGGCATTTTCATTATATTGGCGTGATAAACGTTTTTCCGCCAGGTCGTACAAGCGGTTTGTCAGCTTCCAGATGCTTTCCGGAAGCAGCTCCTTGTGAATGGAATTTTGAGTCAGCTCCTTCACATAGGTTTGGAAATATGCATCCATATCTGTAGAAATTAATTCTTCCAGATCAATATTTTCAAGCTCATTTCCAGCCAAAGAAGCAACTTTTTTTTCAATTTCATTATAAACCTGCATATCTCTTGCCGGGTCCCTGGACCAGACCACTTCATTTGTCCCTGGTTCAAAGCTTAGATAATTGTTTTTTCCATCCACAAAACGATCCAGCCGATCGGAAACTTCCTTAATTTTCAATAAGCCCTTTTGAACCTGCAGCGGCAGATCCTTCTTCCTAATCATTAAAAAGACCTCATTGTGCGTTCGGTAATGAAGAAAAGACTTGGCACAAACAAGCTTCAAATCCCGCTTAATCTGACCGATATTTCCTTCAGCATCATAAAGCATAAATGCTAAAATCGCTTCTCTTTCAATGTTGATTCGCTGATTCAGCCGATTAGCTTCCTGTTTGATAAACAAAGAGATAATATCATAACGCTCATCCAACGATCTGGCATCTAAATTAGGCAGTGTAATTGCCATCGGAATTCTTCTATTAAATGTCGTCAGAAAACTTTCGGAGGATTCTGTTGTAGCACCGATAATCTGTACAGAAGCATTATAGGTCTTGCCGCTTTCGCCCAGCGGACGATAAATCCCCTTGTCAATAAACGTAAAGAGCATTTCCTGTCCTTCTGGAGTCAAACGATGAATTTCATCCAGAAAAAGGATACCTCCGTCTGCTTCTGAAATCAGTCCCGGGCTATCGTTTTCAGCTCCGGTATAGGCTCCTTTTTTCACACCAAAAATATGGCCAAAAAGCAGCTGCGGATTTTGAGCATAGTCTGCACAGTTAAATGAAACAAACGGTGCATTCTCCGGCAATGTATTGGAGCTCACAGCAAAGTGGTACATACATTCCGCAAATAGCGACTTCCCTGTACCTGTTTCACCAAAAATAATGGTATGGAGTCCCCGCGGCGGATAGAGAATAGCCGCTTTCGCCTGCTGAATACTTATTTTCAGTGAATCATTGGCACCAACCAGATTTTCAAATGAAACTTCACTTGAACTGTCAACATGAATCATATCTTCTTCAAAAACAGACGTATAAACAACCGGACGTCCTTCTTTTTTTCGAATTTTATGTTCCTTCGACAGCTCACTTAAATATCGGCTTGCATTGCTTCGGTCAATAGATAGTTTCTCCCCGATATCAGCAGCTGTCATACCAACCTTTGTATTCTCTAACAAAGCTAAAATTTCTTCTTTTCTGGATTTCATGCTTAGCCTCCCTTTACGCCTGATGAATGCAAACACGACAAATAGTTGTTACTTTTCCTTTTTTAAATGCCCAGCCTCTGTTTCTTTTCTGGTTTCATGAAATTCCGCACCATAAAGAAAAATTTCTTTTGCTGAAACAGCTGCTGCTTTCATCAAACGCTGAAAGTCTCTTTTTGTCCGATCATTAATAAAAGTAATAACCGCTCCTTCTGCACCCATTCGTCCTGTCCTGCCGGCTCGATGAGCATAGCTGACGGCATCTAACGGAACATCTGCATTAATAATATATGCGACTTCCGTAAAATCAAGTCCTCTTGCACCGACATCTGTTGTCAGCAACATTTTTACTCTTTTATTAGAGAACTGACTGACTGCCAGTTTTCTCAGCTGCTTATTCTGATCAGAAGCCAGCCCCAGAATCGGTAACCCATCATAAATCATTTTCTCTTCAACTGCACCTAAATCTGACAGCTGATTAAAAAAGACCATTCCATAGAATTCAGGGACATGAAGCATCTTTTGCAGAAAGTCTTTTCTCTTTCTAAACGGTACTTCTATGTAATAATGGTGAATTGTGCCCGCTGACTGATCCTCTTCAGATACATCAATTGTCTGAACTTCTTCCGCAAGCTCAGACACTTCTGATTCAATTCGATCTGCAGTTGCAGAGTAAAAAGCCAGCTGGAAGTCAACAGGAGCACTCTGCAGAATTTGTCGGGTCAGATCCAGATCCGTTTTCTGCAGAAGCTGATCAGCTTCGTCCATCACAATTGTTTTAAGCTGATGACTTTTAATTTTCTTCGCCCGGATCAGTTCAATTATTCTACCAGGAGTACCAATCAGTACTTCCGGCTTCTTTTTGAGCTTTTCTATCTGCCGTTTAACATTTGCTCCACCGATCAACGTCTGTGTTTTCAACTGAAGCAGATTACCCCACTCTTGTGCGACCTGCCCAATCTGCACGGCTAATTCCTGAGAAGGTGCTAATATCAGCAGCTGGCTTCCTGAATGGGCAGTTGTTCTCAACAGCAGCGGCAATAAATAAGCCAGTGTTTTACCTGTACCGGTAGGCGAAATTCCTCTTACATTTTTTCCTTCAGATAAAGGCTGAAAACTTTTTTTCTGAATAGCTGAAGGTTCGTTAAAACCAGAAGTCTGCCATTTCTCCTGCCAAACTTCTGGTAGTTGATTTACAAAATTCATATAGTTCCTTTCATGGATAAAGATTTAATCAAAAGTTTCCCTTTTTTTTCTATCACCAAAACTGTCTGTCCGTTGATTTATCCCGACATGCCTAGAATTCAGCATCTGCTGATTTTGCCGACGCAATCCAATGAGCAAACAAAAAACAATTGATTGAATGATCTCATTTTTCTCAATTGCTATTTATTCTTATTTCTTTATTTCAGAGGAAATAAGCCTGTCTCTATTTTACTTTTTATCCGCCTCAAATACAATACCTGCATCTTTTCTCAAATAAGTCAACACTCGATTGACATTACGAGCCAGCTCCACCCATTCCTCATATTGAAGGCCCCAGTTCCTATCATTTGGGTTTTCAATAACATTAGCAAAGTCAGCAGCTTCTTCCACCATTGGATTTTCTTCCGCTGTCAAAGAAATGCGCTCTATCTGTTGATGGCTTCGATCGTGAAACTCAGCTTTCGAAATAGAATTAATCCCATCTAAAAGCAGTGTACCACTGTCAAAATAAATTTCAGAAGACAAAAATGAATCACCGATTTTTCCTGCCTGAATCGTCACATCAAAGTGATCATAGCGTAAAATTGCCGTTCCCAAGCCATCCACCCCAGTCGAAATCTTTCGTGCAAAATAATGACTTTCAACCGGAACACCAAACCATGCAACCGCAGCATACACCAGATAAACACCTAAATCCATTAGTGCTCCACCTGAGAAATATGGAGAAAACACATTCGGTTCCTGTCCATCTAAAACCTGATCATAACGGGAAGAGTATTTCATATAGGTAAAATTCGCTCCGATGATCTCATTCTTCAACGGCAGCAGCGAACCAATTTTTTTGAAACTTTTTTCATGGATATTCCGAGCTGCTTCAAAAAAATACACCCTTTTCTCATTGGCAAGTGAAATAATTTCATCCATCTCATCCGGTGTTGAAAATGCCGGCTTTTCAACAATAACATTTTTTCCAGCCAGTATTGCCTGCTTTGCCTGTTCAAAATGCAGAGAATTAGGCGAAGCAATATAAACTGTAGTCATATGTTCAATTCCAAAAAACACTTTTAGATCGGTTGCATATTCAACATCACCATATTTTTCGCCAAATGCCTGAGCGCTCTCCAGCTTTCTGGAGTATATTGCTGCTAAATCATATTTTCCAGTCTTTAATGCCGCCTCTACAAACTGATCGCTAATCCAGTTTGTTCCAATAATACCCAGATGAATCATTTTATCCTCACCTTTCTTTATTCTGGTTGTTTAAACTTTTGATTTAAATCAAAAGGAACTGCTTTTAATACACGTATTGTTTCAGGAGTAACCTGACAATTATAAGTCAGAACCTGCAGTCCGGACTCTTGTCCCAGTAAAACTGCCTGCGCCAGTTCCAGCTGCATCTCATCATTAATAGTTGCTACATCAATTTGTTCAAACTGAGCAATAAACAGCACGTAACACTGATAGCCTGCATGAATCGCCGCAGTCAATTCTTTCACATGCTTTAAACCTCTCAGTGTCGGAGCATCTGGAAAGGCACCAATCCGCTCATTTTCGAGGGTCATTCCTTTCACTTCCACAAAAGCCTGCTGTCCTTTATTTGTTTCAATAAACAGATCAAATTGAGAGTTCCCATATTTCTTCTCACGTTTAATTGAAGCAATCCCGCCATTTAGTCCAGGCAACTCGATTGTTCCGTCTAACAAACCTTCAGCAGCCAGTGCATTAGGTATCTGACTGTCAATATTAAACCATTGTCTGCCTTTTTTTACTGCGATTAAATCATAATCTGTTTTCCTTTTCGGCGAAGGTCGATAACTTAATGCAACTTCTGCATTCGGCAGAAAAACTTCTCTCCCTCTCCCTGTATTTTTTACATGAACAGTTACTTTTTCTCCTGTTTCTTCTACTATACATTCAGCAATAAACCGATTTGGTCTACAAACAAATCTTGCCCGATATACATCCGGATATACGATCATTTAAACACCTCTCATCAAAACAATACCACATTTTCCAAAGTTTAGACAAATAAGTTGGAGTGATAAGAAGTATAAAGCAAATGAATCACCGCACAATATTTAATAAGAGAAAAATACCCTCAGTAAAATGCTGTTTTTACATCTTCTATAAGCAGCCTGATTATTATTGAACGACCTCTTTCAGAACATATAAAAAACTGCTCAGTTCGAACTTCGCTCGTTCTCTTCCTTTCCGCTATCTGAAGAATAATAGCAGACCATTGAATAGTAACCTAAAATCAGCAATACACCAACAGCTACGAAAGCAGACTCTTTTAGAGATCGCATATACAGAACAAAAAAATCAGAACTATAGGAATTAACCCCGATTTTACTGACACCCAGTTCCTCTTGGGATGAAGAAATGAAACGACCCATCGTACTGGTAAAAACAAAACACCAAATAAAAAAGTTAAGAAGATATCCTTTATTGTTATATTCATTTCATAATTTTCCTTTCCCTCCTCTGTTTTCAAATAATCTGTCTGCAGCAGCTCATTTAATAATTTTAGGGAAACCAGATCCGGCCTGCTCTTCCCCAGTTCCCATTTTGAGATTGTCTGCCGGGTGACAAAAACTTTGTCGGCTACTTCTTGTTGAGTAAATCCCATTGCTATTCTTTGAGATTTGAGTTTTTCATTCAATTCCAATTCTCATTCCCTCCTCAAAAATAATCTTACTACGTATTCCTATTAAAAATAACACAACACCTGCAATTGCGTGCGCAACAACACTCATTGATAATAAGCCTTATTATACCAATCAACTTCTACTGAGGTTGTGACAAAGCTTCTCCATACGATGAGTAACCGCAGGAGCACTTGCACATCCTTAACTGCGACGAGTAACCGCAGGAGCACTTGCACATCCTTAACTGCGACGAGTAACCGCAGGAGCAAAGCACTTCATGCGACGAGTAATCACAGGAGCAGAAGTGTTCTGCCTCAAGAATCAGGTAGGTATCATGCATCATCTACTCTGACAAGTCAATCGTAGTGATTTATGTCAATAAGTCGGAATATACGAAAATTGTCAAAGAACACTAGTCATAAAATGACTAGCTGTGAATGGATACCTCCCTGGAGCTACTCATATTTTCAGTATCGTTTGACTTATTTCCGAAGAGACAGCTTCTGGAACACCGTTTATTCAGTTTTAGGGATCTCAGACATACTTATGTCACAGTCCCATTACTAATTTTTAAGCTTCGTTAAATTTTGTTAATAATCATGTTTCCAGCTCTTCAAATTTTCTGATTCGTGCTATGATTAAAAGAAAACTGGAGGTTGAGTGATGAAAAAGCGTTGGTCGTTTTTAATTGGTGCTTCTGTTCTGACAGGGATTGCAAGTTCTCTGCTGTTTAAGAAAAATAAGAGTAGCCAGGAAGCCAATCTGACTGCTTCTGATTTAATAAAAATTTTCCAAGGTCAATGGTGGTTTGTAGATAAAATGAAGGCTACCCAGCATCAGTTGTCTATAGACGATCAGCTGCAGATCCAAATTGACGGAAAAAAGCTGACATTCAGTTTAATCGAATGGAACATAAAACGTCTGGTTGTCCAAGATTCTTTCGGGTTTCATCTGATTATTGAAACAAAAAATGATATCCCTTACACATTATATGATGAAGCAGATGACAAGACCTATCTTTTAGAGAAAGTCTTGCCTATAAACGAAATCATCCGCTCTGATTGAGATTCTCTGAAAAGCTGAATATGAAAAAGACAGAAGGTGCTGCATGAGTCAATGCCAACCATTAGATTTTTAGTCTAACTTTTTAGGACACTCTTACATCATTTTCCGTCTTTTTTATTATAAATTTTCTATTTCTCCGCGATCTTTCGTCACACTCAGTTTTCCCTGCCGCTCTTCCAGTTCCGCTTTTATCTCATCCAATGACACGCCTTTTTCAGCCAGAAGCACCAACATATGATAAACTAAATCTGCTGTTTCATAAATGAGTTCTTCCTGATCATTGTTTTTTGCAGCAATAATTACTTCAGTTGATTCTTCACCAACTTTTTTTAAGATCTTATCAAGCCCTTTATCAAACAGGTAGTTTGTGTAGGAGCCTTCTTTGGGCTGTTCTTTTCGCTCTAAAATTTCATTATACAAGATCTCAATCATGCTTGTTCCTCCTCAACTATCACATTGAAAAAACAACTGTGAGCGCCTGTGTGACAGGCTGGTCCCGTTTGGTCTACTCGAATCAGCAAGGTATCCTGATCACAATCCGTCGCAATTTTTTTCACCTTTTGAATGTGCCCGCTGGTCTCTCCCTTATTCCACAACGATTGACGGGAACGGGAATAAAACCATGTTGTTCTGGTTTCAAGTGTCTTATTGAAGCTTTCCTCATTCATATAAGCCAGCATTAAAACATCATCTGTCTGATCCTCAATAATTATTGCAGGAATCAGTCCTTTAGAAAAATCGGGTTTCATAAGCGAACACTCACTCCTTCCTCTGCTAAGTATTCCTTCAGCTCGGGAATCTTCACCTCACCGTAATGGAAAATACTGGCTGCCAATGCTGCTGTAACATTTGTCTTCTCAAAAACTTCTAAAATATCTTCTCTGTTTCCACAACCGCCGGAGGCAATTACCGGAACTGTTACTGCTTCACAGATTGCCTGATTCAATTCCAGATCATACCCTGCTTTTGTCCCATCTGCATCCATACTGGTCAGAAGAATTTCTCCGGCACCCAAAGCAACAGCCTTTTTGGCCCACTCAACAGCATCCAAACCTGTATCTTCTCTTCCACCCTTAACGAATACGTGCCAGTTTCCAGCAGCGGTTTTCTTTGCATCAATCGCAACAACGATACATTGCGCACCGAATTTTTCTGCTCCGGCCTGAATAAGCTCCGGCTTCTGAATCGCAGCCGAGTTCAGGGAAATTTTGTCTGCTCCGGCCTGAAGCATTTTTTTCATATCCTCAACTGAACGTATTCCTCCACCTACAGTCAACGGAATAAATACTTCAGCAGCGGTCCTCTCTACAACTGCTATCATTGTTTCCCGTTGGTCACTGGTCGCAGTGATGTCAAGAAAGACAATTTCATCCGCCCCCTGCTCGTTGTATGCTCGAGCAATTTCTACTGGATCACCGATACTTTTTAAGTTTATAAAATTTACACCTTTGACTACTTGTCCATCTGTGACATCCAGACAGGGAATGATTCGTTTGGTCAGCATAAAGCTTCTACCTCCTGCATTTCTTCAAGCGTTACTTTCCCTTCATAAAAGGCCTTGCCAACTATCGCTCCATATACACCGATTTCCGACAATTTGACTAAATCCTCTTTGCTGCTCACACCGCCGGAAGCAATAATATTTACTGTTGGAACAGCTTCCTGCAGCTGCTGGTACTGTTCAAAACTCGGTCCGGTTAATGTCCCGTCTTTTGAAATATCTGTATAAATAATTGTCTGAACACCGATTTCAGCCATTTCTTTTGCCATAGTCAAATAGTCTGTTTCACTGACTTCCAACCAGCCGCTGACAGCAACTTTCCCATTCTTTGCATCAATCCCCACAGCAATTTTTTCCTGATATTTTTTTACCGCTTCTTTTACAAGCTTAGGATTTTTTAGAGCAGCTGACCCTATAATGACTCTGTCTACACCGGAATCAATATATTCTTTTATCTGCTCCATTGAACGAATTCCGCCGCCTACTTCGATAGTTAGTCCCGTTTCGCTTTTAATCTGCCTGATCAGCGGTGCATTTGTTGTTTCCCCAGCCAATGCTCCATCCAAATCAACAATATGAAGATTTTGAAGTCCTGACTGATTAAATTCACGAGCTTGAGCAAGAGGATCTTCATTCACAACTGTTTTCCTGGCAAAATCACCTTTGACCAAGCGAACTGCTTCTCCTTCGCGTATATCAATTGCCGGTAATACGTACATGATCAACGACCTCCTTAAAGCCCTTCAATATATTCAACCCAGGTTCACCGCTTTTCTCCGGATGAAACTGTGTCCCAAAAATATTTCCCTTTGAAATCATTGCCGGAACTTTGATGGAATACTGTGCCAGTGCATCAATATTATCCGGGTCGCAGTCTGCATAATAGGAATGGACAAAATAAACAAATTTACCGGCTGCACCCGCAGTCAGCGGCGTCTCCTTTGTAACAATCAAATCATTCCAACCCATATGAGGAACAGGAAAGTTCTTTTCCTGAGGAATTTCTTCACAGATCCCTTCGATCAGTCCCAGCCCTCTGGTAAAGCCGTTTTCAGTACTTCCTTCAAGGAGCAGCTGCATTCCAAGACAGACACCCAAAATCGGAATACCTTTTTTCGCAGCATGTTTGATTGGCTGGATCAAGTTTCTTTTCTCCAGCTCAGCCATTGCCAAAGAAAATGCGCCCACTCCTGGTAAAATCAGACCATCTGCTGCTTCGATCTCCTTCACATCTGAGGATAACTTATTTTCGAGTCCCACATAATTTAGTGCTTTCTGCACATTTAGTGTATTTCCTGTGTCATAATCAATAATTACAATCATCTACAATGTTCCCTTCGTTGAATTGATGCCGTTAATTTCAGGATTCAAAGTGATCGCCTCTCTTAGTGCTCTTCCGGCAGCTTTAAACAAAGATTCTATTTTATGATGATTATTTTTACCATGTAAAATTTTTAAATGAAGATTCATTTGTGTATTAAATGCCAGTGCCTGAAAAAACTCTTCCGTTAATTCCGTGTCAAAAGTACCCAGTTTCGGATTATCAAACACTGCATCAAATACAAGATACGATCTTCCGCTCAAATCAAGTGAAGCCATCCCCAATGTTTCATCCATAGGAACAAAGCTGGTGCCATAACGGTTGATTCCTGCCTTATTTCCCAGTGCTTCTTTTATACATTGACCTAATACAATACCAACATCTTCGACAGTATGATGGCTGTCTACGTCGAGATCTCCGTTAGCCTTTACTTCCAGAGACATTCGGCTGTGACGGGCAAACAAGGTCAGCATATGATCGAAAAAACCGACACCTGTATCAATACTGACCGGCTCCTGTGCATCAAGGTTTAGTGCCAGTTCAATCGTTGTTTCTGCTGTGCTTCTGGTTAAAGCTGCTGTTCTCATTGTTCTTCCTCCTTAAATCGACATTCTACTGCCCGTGCATGAGCTTCCAGTCCCTCTTCTCTGGCCAGAAGTGCGATGTCTTCCTGAACCTCTGCCAACGCATCTCTTGTATAGTAACTAACCTGACTGTATTTTACAAAATCATAAACACCCAGAGGAGAATAAAACTTAGCTGTCCCGCTGGTTGGCAGCACATGATTAGTTCCGGATAAGTAATCGCCGACCGGTTCTGATGTATAAGCTCCCAAGAAAATGGACCCGGCATTTTGAATCTGATGAAGCCAACTTATTGGGTCCTCCATCTGTACTTCCAAATGTTCTGGAGCAATTTCATTCATCACCTCAAACATTTCCTTTTTAGAATCAGTTACAATCAGCCAGCCATTATTTTCTACTGAGAACTCTGCTATTTCTTTTCTAGGCAGGTCAGCCAGCTGAGTCTTTATTTCCTTTTCTACCTCTTCGGCGAGCACTCTGGAATCAGTAACTAAAAATGTTCGCGCCAATTTATCATGCTCTGCCTGTGACAGCAAGTCTGCTGCAATAAACGCTGGATTGGCCTGTTTATCAGCCAAAATTCCAATTTCAGATGGTCCGGCAATCATGTCGATACCAACTGCTCCAAAGACTTGCTTTTTGGCTGTTGCAACGTAGATATTTCCTGGACCCACAATCTTATCGACTTTAGGAATACTTTTCGTTCCATATGCCAGTGCGGCAACAGCCTGTGCACCTCCAACCTGAAAAATCCGATCAACCCCTGCGATTTTTGCAGCTGCCAAGATAATGGGCGGAATACCAGATTTTGAAGGCGGGGTAACCATAATAATTTCTTTGACTCCTGCAATTTTTGCCGGCAAAACATTCATTAGAACGGAAGATGGATACGCTGCTGTACCTCCTGGAACATAGACTCCTGCACGTGCCAAAGGTCGAACCAGCTGTCCTCTAAAAACGCCATCCTTTTCAGTATCCATAAAATCGTATTGCTTCTGCTTTTGATGATAGCTGATAATATTTTCTTTTGCCCGCTCCAATGCCTGTCGGATTTTACTGTCCACTTTCTGATAAGCCTGATCAACCTCTGCTGCCGAAATTTCCAGCTCAGTAATTTCTGCCTGATCAAAGCGTTTGGAGTAATCCAGCAATGCCTGATCTCCCAGCTGAATCACGGTATCAATAATTTCTTTAGTTGATTCTTCAACCTTTTGATCTTCTGATTTTCTTACATATTTTTCCTTATCCAGTTCAGATAAAATCTCTGGTGCTGTTCCTGAAAGCCACTTCATCCTATCCCTCTTTTCCGATTACTGTCTCCAACTGTTGAAACAATTCAAATATTGCCTGTCGCTTCCTCTTTAATGTTGCTTTATTAACAATTATCCGTGCAGAAATATCACAGATATCTTCATAAATTTCAAGTCCGTTTTCTTTCAATGTTGTCCCTGTTTCAACAATATCAACAATTGCATCCGCCAGACCCAAGACTGGTGCTATTTCTACTGAGCCTTCAATTTTAATGATTTCAACATCTTCGCCTTTTTCTCTGAAATAGTCCGAGGCTATAGTTGGATATTTCGTTGCAATCCTTTTTCTCTTATGATCATGAGGCTGGTAAGTGCCTACAGAAGCAACTGAAAATTTACATTTACCGATCTCCAGATCCAGCATTTCATAGTATCCGTGAGGATGTTCAAACAGAACATCTTTTCCAACAACACCAAGGTCTGCCACACCATGTCTAACATAAGTCGCCACATCTGCCGCTTTCACCAATAAAAAAGTCAGCGACTGATCTGCATTATGAAAAACCAGTTTCCGCTGTTTGTCATTCATAAATGAAACATCTATACCCGCCTTCTCAAAAAGCTCCAGAGTCTGCCGTTCCAATCTTCCCTTCGTCAGGGCAATTGTCAAATTACTCATTTACCTGTTCACCTACTTTTATTCGGGTTGTCTTTTGTCCTTCTATCAAAACCAGCTCTTCATACTGCCATTTTTTCCCGTATTCCAGCGCTTCTTCCCATGTGTCAAACAGAGAAAGCTCATAGCTTTCATGCTTTTTCACCAGCTCTTCTGCTGCTGAATAATCTGTAATCCCCGCATGAACCAGTACTTTTGGTCGTTCAAGGTCTGCCAGCAATTCCAACCGGTACTGCAAAGCTACCAGTGTATCCAAATTGATGCCAAAGCCTACAGCGGGAATTCCTGTATGTCCAAACTGTTCCACCAGATGATCATATCGGCCGCCCCGCAAAAATACGTCCGGGATTAAATCAGCATAGCCATTGAATAAAATACCGGTATAATAATCCATCAGCGCAACAGAACCTAAATCAACAGTTAACGAAATACTCTTTATATTTGATTGAAGCATCCGAGCCATTGCTTTAAATTCATCAATAACAGTTGCCAGCTTTGTATTTTCAGGTAACAGCTGCTGAGCAGATGCCATCACTTCTTCTACCTCTCCAAAAAGCTTGGGCATCTCTTCAATAAAATGATCCAGCTCACTCGGATGATTTTGGATAAAAACCTTTAATGCACTCAAATTTTTATTGCTTAACAGCTCTTTCAACGTTCTGATTTCTTCAGCATTCAATTTCAGATAGGCAGCAATTTCTTTAAATATTCCTGCATGACCAAGTTCAAAATGAAAATTTGGAATATTCAATGTATTCAATATCTCTACAGCACAGCTGACACATTCCAATTCAGCCTTTGCTGAAGTAAAGCCAATCAGCTCAATTCCTGCCTGTGTCAATTCATTCTGTTCTCCCGCCATCTCGTTGTTAAAGCGAAAAACCTTTCCGCTGTATGCCAGCTTTAATGGCAGTTGGATACCTGTCGTTGCCGCTACTCTTCCTATAGGCATAGTCATATCCGGCCGCAGAACAAGTAATCGCCCCTGCTTGTCAAAGAATCGATACAGCAGACCTTCCCCATCATCTGCTTGAAAAACATCTTCAAATTCAATCAATGGTGTATCCACACGTTGATACCCGCGTTTTTTCACAACCTGATTCACCTGCTGCTCCAACTGATATGCACCGTTTGCTTCACGAAATAATTTATCCTTTGTTCCCGACGGCAAGCTGCGATTCCATTTCATATCCATCAAACCCCTTCTCTAACTGCTCATCTTCAATATATATTCATTAATTTACTATGTAATCTCTGTCTTTTTTGTTTATTGCCCTCTTTTTAACTCCCGCATTCGATCTCATCCATAAATAAGAGTATCCATCCAAATGGTAATCGTCCATTTTCACAGAATACCAAAAAGTCCTCTTGGCAAATAAGCCAAGAGGACGAGAAAGTTTTTTCACGTGGTCCCACCTCAGATTTGTTTTCACCTCACAGCAAAAACCTCTGCTAGTCTACGACTAAAAGCGATAACGGGCAATTCCCGATTTTTCCTACGATTATTCAGAAAAACAATTTACAGGTGTGTTCAACATCCCGCAGTTATTTCCTTGCACCAACCGGAAATTCTCTGAAACTGCTGCAGCTGTCTACTATTCTGATCATTATTTTTTCATTGTATTCTCATTTATTTCTAAAAACTTTACCACGTATTTTCTTGTTAGTCAAGAGCTTACAAAAAAATCAGCTGTAAGTAACACGGAAGTTCTCTACGAATAATCAGGTTATTCATAAAATGAACAGAATCTACTGAGCAACAAGTGCCCTCAATGTTTTATCCACATGCTCAGCTGCCAGCCGACCTTCTCTGATCGCCCAGATCACCAGACTTGGGCCGCGTTTCGCATCACCGGCAACATAGACACGTTCATTATTTGTTGTATAGTCATCATACACTTCTGCAACATCCAGCTGCTCCAGCAAACTTTTTTCAGGTCCGATAAACCCCATTGCCAACAAAACCAAATCAGCTCTCATTGTTTTTTCTGTTCCTTCAATCGGCTGAAAATTCTGATCAACCTGAACTGTTTCCACTCCAATCAGCTGACCCTGTTCTGCACCGATAAAAGAGGTAGTTGACGTTTGATAACTTGTCAGCTCCTCCTTTTGAACAGCCAGTGCTTCTTCCTGTCCATATCCTAATTTATCAGTAAGCGGATATTCCGGCCATGGATTATTCTCCGTTCTGCTTCCAGGCATTTTAGGCGTAATTTCCAGCTGTTTCACAGAAGCGCACCCCTGTCGAATTGCCGATCCAATACAGTCGCTGCCGGTGTCTCCTCCGCCTATCACAACTACATGCTTGCCCTCCAGCTTTTTATTTGCAGCAGCTGTTCCATCCTTCAGCACTTCCTTTGTTGTTTCAGTCAAATAGTCCACCGCAAATTGAACTCCTTGTAATTCCCTACCCTTAACTTTCAAATCTCTTGGTACACTCGCACCCGTTGCCACAATAATTCGATCAAATTCTTGAGACAGCTCTGCTGCTGTAATATCTACCCCTATTTCAGTATTTCCAACAAAATTGATGCCGATTTCCTCCATAACATCAATTCGACGTTGGACCACTGTTTTATCCAGCTTCATATTGGGAATACCATACATTAGCAATCCGCCGAAACGATCTGAGCGTTCATAAACAGTCACTTCATGTCCCAGCTGATTCAATCGCCAGGCAGCAGATAAACCAGCCGGTCCGCTGCCGATAACAGCAACTTTGAACCCCGTCTTTTCTTTGGGTATACCTGTAGGCTTCACCCAGTCATTTTCAAATGCTGTATCAATAATGAAACGTTCATTATCATGAATGGCAACTCCTGATCCATTTAACGCTTCCGTACAGGACTTTTCGCAGGGAGCAGGACAAACCCTTCCAGTCATTTCCGGTAATGGGTTTGTTCTGCTTAAACGTTCCCAGGCTTTTTTGTATTCACCACGATAAACCAGATCATTCCACTCTGGGATAAGATTATCATTCGGACATCCTGAAACAGCTCTTTTTCCTCCATAAAAAATACCTGTATGACAAAATGGTATACCGCAGTTCATACATCTTGCAGCCTGTTCCTGACGCTCATCCTCCTTTAAAGGAATCTGCAGTTCATTCCAGTCCGCTATTCGCTCATGAACTGGTCGATAAGGATTTTCCTTTCGAGAATAGTTTAAAAATCCAAATGGATCTGCCATACTAGCCACGCTCCTTTATGGTTGTTTTCACTGGTACAGTTTGAGCTCCGATTACCGCTTCAAATGCAGTCTCCAGCAATTCAGTTCCGGAAAGTCCCTCACCTTGAAGCTGCTCAGTTACCTTAATCATCTCATGATATTCTTTTGGATAAACTTTAATGAAATGATGCTGTGTATTTTTCCAATCAGCTAAAATCTCTGCTGCTTTTTCTGATGCTGTATACCGATAATGGTTTTTCAAAAGTTCCTTCAGCTCACTGTCAGAACCTGATTCGCCTAATTGAAACAATTCAACCATCTCCATGTTGCATTTTCCTGAAAACTGTTGTTCAGGATCATAAACATACGCGACTCCTCCAGACATCCCTGCACCAAAATTCCGACCAGTAGTTCCCAGTATCACAGCCACACCGCCCGTCATGTATTCACAGCCATGATCGCCGATCCCTTCAACAACTACATTGGCTCCGCTGTTTCTGACACAGAAGCGTTCGCCGCCCTTTCCTCTGAAGTAAGCTTCGCCGCGATTTGCACCGAAACAGGCAACATTTCCAACAATTGGCGACTCCTCTGCTTTATATCCTGCATCTTCAGGAGGAACAATAATCAGACGCCCCCCGCTCAATCCTTTTCCTACATAATCATTTGCTTCACCAGTTAATTTTAATTCCATTCCCTGAGTGATAAAAGCGCCGAAGCTCTGACCGGCAATTCCTTTGTAATGATAATTAAGAAGCCCCGGCTCCAATGCATAATTGCCAAAACGTTCTGCAATCCATCCGCCCATTCTGGCTCCAACTGTTCGATTTACATTATTAATCGTTTCTTCAACATATATTTTTTGATTATTCCTAATCGCTGTTTCAGCAAAAGCATCCAGTTCTTTCCACTGGCGTTTTTCTCTGAAAGGATCTTCGCATTTTCTTTCAATTCCCATTGAATGTCCCAGCATTCTGGAAAAATCCAGAGATTTTGCTTTTCCTTTAGCCACAAATTTAGGTTTCAAAATTTCAGCATGACCAATCATTTCATCAATCGTCCTAAATCCAAGATTTGCCATCAACTCTCTTAGATCTTCTGCAATAAACATCATCGCATTGATTACATGTTCCGGTTTACCTGCAAAAAACTTCCTCAGTTCCGGATTTTGAGTTGCGACGCCAACAGGACAGGTATTCAAGCTGCAGACTCGCATCATTACACAGCCGACAGCAACTAAAGCAAGTGAAGCAAAGCTGTATTCTTCAGCTCCAAGCAATGCGGCAATTGCAACATCCCTGCCAGTCATCAGTTTGCCGTCCGTCTCCAATGTCATTCGCTGGCGAAGATTATTTAATGAAAGCGTCTGATGAGCCTCTGCCAAGCCCATCTCCCAAGGCAGTCCCGCATCTCTCACTGAATTCCGCGGAGAAGCCCCTGTACCGCCATCATAGCCGGAAATAACAACCACATCTGCTCCAGCCTTCACGACACCAGTTGCAATTGTTCCAACACCCGTGCTGGAAACCAGCTTTACATTGATTTTGGCATAAGGATTAACCATCTTTAGATCATAAATCAGCTGGGCCAAATCCTCAATTGAATAAATATCATGATGAGGCGGCGGAGATATCAGACGAACACCAGGAGTTGAACCGCGGATTTCTGCGATCCACGGAAAAACTTTATTCCCCGGCAGCTGTCCGCCTTCTCCTGGTTTTGCACCTTGTGCAATCTTAATCTGCAGCTCTTCTGCACTCATCAGATATTCTGCATTGACACCGAATCGCCCGGATGCAACCTGTTTGATTTTGCTGTTCAAGTTAACCCCGTTTTTCTTCTTTTTAAAACGGCTGCGGTTTTCGCCGCCTTCACCGCTGTTTGACTTGGCATTGATTCGATTCATCGCTTCAGCTATACATTCATGTGCTTCCTGACTTAATGATCCATAACTCATCGCACCGACTTTAAATCGTTTGACAATCGTTTCTGCAGGTTCGACCTCAGAAAGCTTGACAGACGGCCGATCGCTGTGGAATTCCCACATAGACCGCAAGGTAGTTGGTGTCTCAGATTCCTCCTGATTCAGCTGCAGTGCATATTTTTTATATTGGTCATAATCACCAGTTCGTACTGCCTGCTGAAAATTATAGATTGTCAGAGGATTGAACAAGTGATGTTCGCCGTCTGCCTTATATTGAAAACTCCCGCCGGAAGGCAGAAAATCATTTTCCTTTTCCCCGTATGCAGCTGTATAGCGACACAAATATTCATTTTCCACCTGTTCCAAAGTCAATCCGCCGATTCGGCTGGCTGTTCCCGTGAAAAACTGGTTGACAACTTTTTCTGAGAGTCCGACTGCTTCAAATAATTGTGCACCGTGATAGCCGGCAATAGTGGAAATACCCATTCTCGACATAATTTTGACAATCCCTTTTTCGGCAGCCGTACGATACGTTTCACTTTTTTCAGACAAATGATAGTCTTTTAACGTTTCGTATGCACCGTATGGATGAACAGCACTTGCGCCATATCCAATCAAAGTTGCATAGTGGTGAACCTCACAAACTTCTGCTGAATCAGCAATGATCGAAGCCAGTCCCCGTTTGCCCTGCCGCACCAGGTAATTATGCAGACCTGATACAGCGAGCAGAATCGGGATGCCCATCTGCCCTTCTTTCCTATCGCTGTCAGAGAGGATGATAATCGTTGCTCCTTCATCAATTTTTTCTTCCACCTGCTTAAACATTGTTTCCAATGCTCTGAACAGACGATCAGGAACTTCCGGTTTCAATGAATACTGAATGGTCTGGACCCTGCTCTTTTGTCCATGACTATCCAGCCGACGGATTTTTTCAAAATCCTCTGTTGATAAAACAGGACTGTTGATTTTCAGTTTATTACAGTTTTCTGCCTGATCTGTCAGCAGATTCCTGTCCCGTCCCAAAAACATTTCGGTTCCAATCACCAGTTTTTCCCGAATGGCATCAATTGGCGGATTGGTCACCTGGGCAAACTGCTGCTTAAAATAAGTAAACAGAGACTGCGGCTTATCACTTAGTACTGCCAGCGGAGAATCATAGCCCATTGAAATAACCGGCTCTTCCCCTTTTTCAGCCATTGGCAGAAGGTTCATTCGAATAATTTCATCTGTATAGCCGTTCAGCTTCCATAAATGATTCAATTCCTCTTGGCTTAATACCGATTGGGCTTCTTCCTGAACTTGAGGCAGCTGTTCAATTGTCA
Source organism: Enterococcus sp. BWT-B8 (assembly GCF_020567625.1). Classification (NCBI taxonomy): domain Bacteria; kingdom Bacillati; phylum Bacillota; class Bacilli; order Lactobacillales; family Enterococcaceae; genus Enterococcus; species Enterococcus sp. BWT-B8. Next base: position 25,143 of record NZ_JAJDJV010000017.1, read on the forward strand.
GCTGCTGCTCGTTCAGCCATTTTCTGTAGGGATGCTGACTTGCATAATATTCCTTTAGTTCCTCATTGCGATAAAATTTGCCTTTTACAGTATCCACCAAAATCATGTTGGCAGGTCCCAAAACGCCTTTTTCAATCACTCTTGAAGGTTCTATATCTATAACGCCTGACTCTGATGCAGCAATAATATAATTATCTTTTGTAATAGAATACCTGGAAGGCCGCAGACCATTACGATCCAAAGCAGCTCCGACGATTTCCCCATCAGTAAAACATAGCGCTGCCGGTCCGTCCCACGGAGCCATAAAGCTTGAATTGTACTCATAAAATGCAGCAATATCATCTTTTAAATCGGCTTCCTCAGACCATGCTTCTGGAACCATCATCATCAGTGCCTGTGGAATATCCCGACCATTTCGATAAAGAAGCTCCATACAGTTCTCCAGCTTGGCTGAGTCTGAATTCTCTTCATTGTATACTTCAATATGATGGCTGTGCATCCAATTTTCGGCCCCTCTCAGGGTATTGATCTCGCCATTATGTGCTAAAAACCTGAAGGGCTGTGCCCGATCCCAGCTGGGAAATGTATTGGTTGAAAAACGTGAGTGAATCAGTGCGATACTGCTTTCCAATGTTTTGTCCTGTAAGTCAGGATAAAACAAACGCACTTGATATGCATGAAGCATTCCTTTATAGACAATTGTTTTTGAGGATAAACTGCAAATTGACAGTTCGGTGGGTGAATAATTCTTTTCGATCTTTCGACGAAGCTGGAACAGCTGGTCTTCAAATTCTCTGCCGCTTTCCACGTCAACCGGTTTTTCAACAAAAAGCTGAACAAAACCCGGCATTACTTTTTGAGCACCTGGTCCGCAGTACTCAAAGGAAAAAGGAACTTCTCTTTCCCAAATAACACGATATCCGGCATTTTTCACTTCAGTCACTACCGAATGAAGCAACGCTTTCTTTTCTGTTTCTTCCTGAGGTAAAAAAAGCATAGCCACACCATAGTCATTTTTATCCGGCAGCATTATTTGTTCAGCGGCTGCCTTCTTCTGAAAAAAAGTATCCGGCATAGCCATCAGAATACCTGCCCCATCTCCAGTATCAGGTTCTGCACCAGTACCTCCGCGATGGTTCATTCTTTCCAGCATGGTCAGGGCATGATTAATCAGCTGATGAGAAGCAATGCCGTCAATTTGAGCAATAAAGCCCATTCCACAGGCATCTTTTTCAAAAGAAGAATCATACATCATTGGTTTTGCAGCTTTGGTTTCTTTTCCCATTCATAATCAGTCCCTTTAAATAGTTTGAAAATTCTCAATTTTTTTTAACAGTTTACATGTTTATGAAAAAGAATACAAGAAAAATTTGAAAACATCTGAAAAATAACGAATGTAATCTGATTAGACGGTGAATTTATGAAAAGAAAAGAATTTGAATAAAAGTTTTTCGTTTACTATCTTATTGAATGGTCAAATAGAAATTTTTCTGATAAACTATTTTTGATGGCTCCTGAGAAAGGATGAATAATATGACGCCAAATCGAGAAGATTATCTCAAACTCATTTTTGAACTGGGTGGAGATGAAAATAAAATTAATAATAAACACATTGTATCTGGTCTAAATGTTTCTGCGGCTTCTGTCAGTGAAATGATTTCCAAGCTTGTGAAGGAAGGACTGGTCCAGCATTCTCCTTATCAGGGGGTGCAGCTGACAGAACTGGGGTTAACAAAAGCAAGTACATTAATTCGCAAGCATCGACTATGGGAAGTATTTTTGGTGGAGCATTTAAATTATTCCTGGAATGAAGTCCACAATGATGCGGAGGTCCTTGAACATGTTACCTCGGAAACACTGGCAGATCGTCTGTCTCACTATCTGGGTAACCCCCAATTTTGCCCTCATGGGGGAGTCATTCCTGAAGCAAATCAGCCAGTTCATGAAGAGAAACATCAAACACTGGCGGATTATCCTGCAGGTACAAAAATCCGTATTGCCAGAGTATTGGATGAAAAAGAGCTGCTGGATTATCTAGTCTCAATCAATTTGAATATTCATGAAACGTTCATGATTGAAGAGATCGCAGCCTATGAAGGTCCGATCACTATTAAAAATGCTGACAAGACACTGGTCGTCAGTTATAAGGCAGCAAGCACAATTTTTGTTGATCCATTATAAAATATACTTTTTCAAGGCTGTTACACAGGAAATCAAAACCAATACTGACCAGCCGTTATTCTAAAAAAGTTCTTTAAAGATTTTAACAGCAATAGAAAAATTATCCCTGAGATTTATATTGATCTCAGGCAGACTGCAGGAGGAATAGAATGAACGAGAAAGTTGCACTTTTTACCATATTTGGAGGGACAGGAGATTTAGCTAAAAGAAAGCTCTATCCTTCTCTTTTCAGACTCTACCGAAAAGGAAATCTCGGTGAACATTTTGCCGTAATCGGAACTGCCCGCAGAGAGTGGTCGGACGAACATTATCGGGAAATCGTCCGGGAAACAATACAGGATCTAAATCCTTCGCAGGAAGAAGCCGATTCTTTTTCAGATCATTTTTATTATCAGTCTCATAATGTAAATGATACAGAGCATTACGATACGCTCAAAAACCTAGCAGATAAATTGGATGAAAAGTATCAGCTGCAGGGAAATCGAATTTTTTATTTGGCAATGGCTCCTCAATTCTTCGATACCATTGTCAAACATTTGAAGTCTCAAAAGATCTTAACAGAAAATGGGTTTGATCGCTTAATCATTGAAAAACCTTTCGGAACGGATTATAAGACAGCTCTTCAATTAAACAAATCCATTCGAGCGGTCTTTCCTGAAGAAGATATTTTCAGAATTGATCACTATTTAGGGAAAGAAATGATTCAAAATATTTCTGCTATCCGCTTTGCCAATAATATCTTTGAATCTCAATGGAATAATCGTTACATTGACAATATCCAGATTACCTTTGCTGAAAGTTTAGGTGTGGAAGATCGCGGTGGATATTACGAAAGCAGCGGTGCCTTGAAAGATATGGTTCAAAACCATATTCTGCAGGTTCTTTCTTTACTTGCCATGGAACCTCCAGTAACATTTTCTGAAGAAGAAATACGTGTGGAAAAAATTAAAGCACTAAAGGCTATTCGCCTTTATACAGAAGAAGAAGCCCTAAAGAATTTTGTACGTGGGCAATACAGCTCCGGTTCTCTGAATAATGAAGCATTTATCGGATATCGTGAGGAAGCAAATGTTGAAAAAGATTCTCAAACAGAGACATTTGCTGCAGGAAAGTTCTATATTGACAACTTCCGCTGGTCTGGCGTTCCATTCTACATTCGTACTGGAAAACGACTGACTGAAAAAGGAACAAGAATCAATATCGTCTTTAAACAGGTTCCTGTAAATGTATTTAAGGATGATGTGGAAGAGTGTATAGAAAAAACAAACCTGCCGCCTAATATCCTGACTATTTATATTCAGCCGACTGAAGGCTTCTCCATGACATTGAACGGTAAGGAAATCGGACAGGGTTTCACAACAGCACCTGTGAAACTGGATTATCGGAATACAGCCAAAACAACAGCAAACAGTCCTGAAGCTTATGAAAAGTTAATGCTGGATTGTTTAAATGGAGATGGAACAAACTTCTCTCACTGGGATGAAGTTGCTCAGTCTTGGCACATTATTGACATTATCCGTCATGCATGGGACAAAACAACTGTTGATTTCCCTAATTATACAGCTGGAACCATGGGACCTGAAGCAGCCTTTAAATTATTGGAAGAAGATGGTTTCCATTGGATCTGGCAGCCGGATATCTGGTATCGTGAACGTGGACAGCTGGAAGAATAATCAACGTTTATCACTAGCAATAAACTCATCTATCACTGCTATTAAGAAAAGCCTCTCGGGAAAAAATTCTCGAGAGGTTTTTAAAATAGTAAATTTATTAATCTTCAAATCCTTCTGCTACTGCTTCTGGATAATGCTCTTCAACGATTGCTGCACAGCGACCGCACAAATGGGGCATTTTTTCATCTGTCCCTACATCTGTTTTTACAGAACGGCAGCGTTCACAGGTTTCACCTGCTGCTGCTTCAACTAAAACAGCCATATCTGCAAAGCTATGTGCATTTTCTGGCACTTCAACACCTTCTCCGGCAATTTCAAAGTCGGACACAATCAGCAGCTGTGCAATATCCGCATCAACAGCTGTCAGCAGCTGACGAACTACTTCACTCGGATAAACAGTAACTTTTGCTTCCAGAGATTTTCCAATCATTTTGGCATTACGTGCTTCTTCCAGCGCTTTTAGGACGTTATCTCTAAACTCCATAAATGCAGCCCAGGTGTCCATCAGCTCATCCTGATTGGCAAATTGTTCATAGCCTGGAAATTCAGAAAGCTGAACATAGCTTTCTTCTTCTTTTAAGAAGCTCCAGATTTCTTCAGAAGTATGAGGAATAATTGGTGTTAATAATTTTGTTAAAGAAACAGCTGTTTGATAAAATACAGTCTGCATGCAACGACGCTGATAGTCATTTTCTGCTTCAATATAGACAACATCTTTGGCAAAATCCAGGTAGAAAGAGGAAAGATCCACTGTCAGGAAATTCACCACTGTACGATAGATTTGCATGAAATTGTATTTTTCATAGCCTTTTTTACGGATTTCTTTAATAACCTGATTCAAACGAACCATCATATATTTATCAACTGAACGCAGCTTTTCAAAAGATACTGAGTGTTCTGAAGGCTCAAAATCACTTGTATTGGCAAGCAGGAAGCGCATCGTGTTGCGAATCTTACGATAGACTTCAGATACCTGATTTAAAATATCCATGGACACACGGACATCCGACTCAGAATCAACACTACTCACCCACAGCCGCAGAATATCTGCCCCCATTTGTTTGATCACTTTATCTGGAAGAATCGTGTTCCCTAAGGATTTACTCATTTTGCGTCCTTCTCCATCCAAAGTGAAGCCTTGTGAAAGAACAGCTTTATACGGGGCAACACCATTAATTGCCACACTTGTTGTAATACTTGAATTAAACCAGCCGCGGTATTGGTCTGATCCTTCAAGATACATATCTGCAGGGAAGCTCAGCTCAGGACGCTGACGCAGAACTGCTTCATGTGAAGAACCAGAGTCAAACCAAACATCCATGATATCTGTTTCTTTTGTGAACGTGCCATTTGGCGAACCTGCATGAGTAAAGCCTTCCGGGAGAAGCGCCTTTGCTTCTCTTTCATACCAGATATTTGATCCATATTCCGCAAATAAATCAGCTACATGTTCAATTGTTTCCGGCGTGATAATCGCTTCACCATTTTCTGCATAGAAAATCGGCAGCGGAACACCCCAGGCACGCTGACGGGAGATAACCCAATCGCCGCGGTCACGAATCATATTGTAAAGGCGCGTTTTACCCCAAGGTATAATCCAGTCTACTCTTTCAACTTCATCAAGAATATTCTGACGGAATTTATCAATGGATGCAAACCATTGAGATGTCGCCCGGTAAATTACTGGTTTCTTTGTCCGCCAGTCATGCGGATAGCTGTGAGTAAAGAAATCCAGTTTCAACAGTGCATCTTTCTCATCCAGTAATGCAGTAATCATCGGGTTCGCTTTATCATAGAAGACTCCTTCAAAGCTTGGTGCTTCTTCAGTAAAGATACCTCGACTATCCACTGGCGATAATACGTCCAAATTATATTTTTTACCGACAATATAGTCATCTTCCCCATGGCCGGGAGCTGTATGAACCAGCCCGGTACCAGCTTCCAATGTCACATGATCACCAAGCATAACCAATGAAGTCCGATCATAAAACGGATGTTGAGCAGTCATATACTCCATAGCTTTTCCGGAGATCGTCTCAAGGATTTCAACATCCTCCCAGTCAATCGCTTCTTTTACCTGATCCAAAAGGTCTTTAGCCACTACATATTTTTTGCCGTAAGCTTTCACAACAACATACTGATAATCAGGATTTACAGAAATCCCCAAATTTGCCGGAAGCGTCCACGGAGTCGTTGTCCAGATTACTAAAGAAGTATCTGTATCCAAAATCCCTTTGCCATCCACAATTTTAAACGCTACAAAGATTGAAGGCGATTTAACATCTTTATATTCAATTTCTGCTTCTGCCAATGAAGATTCACTTGAGGGTGACCAGTAGATCGGCTTCAAACCTTTGTAAATATAGCCCTTTTCAGCCATTTTTCCAAATACACGGATTTCTGCCGCTTCATAAGAAGGGTCCAAAGTAATGTATGGATGCTCCCAGTCACCGCCAATTCCCAATCGTTTAAAGTCATTTTTCTGCGTATCTACCTGCGAACGTGCATACTCTTCACATTTTTTACGATATTCTGCAAGTGTCATATCTTTCCGCTTTACACCTTTATTCGTTAAAACCTGTTCAATTGGCAGACCATGTGTGTCCCAGCCGGGTACGTATGGCGAACGATATCCTGACATTGATTTAAAACGTACAATGATATCCTTGCTGATTTTGTTTAGAGCGTGACCCAAGTGAATATTTCCATTCGCATAAGGAGGTCCGTCATGCAGAATAAAGGTCGGTTTTCCTTCGTTTAGTTTTTGTCTTTTTTCATAAATCTCTTTTTCTTCCCAGTCTTTTTGCCATTCTACTTCTCTGTTTGGCAGGTTCCCACGCATTGGAAAAGCTGTTTTCCCAAGTTGTAAGGTATCTTTCATTTTCATTCTAACATCCTCGCTTTCAGTCTCTGCTGCGTATTCATTGTTTATTAAAAATTTTACTTCGCTCTGAGAAACATAAAAATTTATCAGATCATGCTTTACCTAATAAAATAAAGCAGAAAAGCACCTTCATCCCAAGGGACGAAAGTGCTCGTGATACCACCCAAATTTAGAATCATTGAAAACAAATGATTCCCTCTGATGATCGCTAACGAAATCACCCGCCAGATTCTACTACCCGTTCAAATCTGATTATGAATAGAGGATCTTTTTAACAGCAGGGTCTGTCAATCTCACACCATCATTGACTCGCTTAAAAGAATACTGTTAATCTTTCTGTTCTATTCGTCTTTTACTGAATCTTCTTCTGAAGAGTCATCATCTAAAAAATTCATTGATTCTGATAATTCATCATTCAGCTTCTTCGCATCTTCAAGAGAAACAATTGATTCCGGTGCTTTCTCAGGATCTGCCTCCAACTCATCAAGTTCTTTTGAAAGAACCTCCTGAATCACAGTATGCGAGTCGCTTACATAGCTTGAGAATGGTTTTAACAAATCGTTCCATTCTTCACTTTTCACTTGTTCTAACTGAGTTTCCAGCATTAGAGTCAGGCGTTGGTGGAATACTCTTGTTTTCTTCTTAAGATCATCTGTTTCCACAGCCAGCTGTCTTGCACGGTTTGTTGCTTCTGTTAAAATCTCTGTTGCTTTATCTTCGGCAGCCGTAACCAATGCATTAGAACGTCTTTCTGCATTGGAAAGCATTTCATTTGCTGTATTTTCAGCAGACGTAACAATGACTTCAGATTCTTTTGTCGCACTGTTTTTCACTTTGTCAGCAGTGTCCTGTGCAACAATAATTGACTGATTCAAAGCATCCTTCAATTCATTAAAGTACTGCAGTTTTTCTTCAGCATGTTTTAAAGATTTTTCCAGTTCACGGACTTTCTGTATGGAATCTTCATAATCCTTTGTTACCTGATCCAGAAAATCATCGACTTCATCTTGATTATACCCTCTCATCTTTGTTGAGAAAGCTTTATTTTGAATATCCAGTGGGGTTAATGCCATAATTTTTCACCTCATCCATTTATTTTCGCAGTACTCCCAATAACAAACGATATTTATCTTTTTTTGTCTTACCTTCTAACTCCTGTATCTGTATTCGGCCAAAGCCTCTTACAGAAATAATATCCAACAACTCCAAAGGAAAATCGGGTCGAGTATTTTCAGCCCAGTTGATTTTGACCTTTCCAGATTCTATCAGCTGCTTGGATCGCTGTCTAGAGATGTTGTATACTGTTGAAATCAAATTATCCAATCGCAAGGAACTAACTGTCGTTCTTTCCGCTGTCCATTCATCTTTTGGCACAATGATTTTCGTATAGTTTCTTGGCTCCAGCCGCACAGCTACTTTTCCAATTTTCTCTACTTGAGCAGTAATAAAATTCATCGTTTCTTCAGAAATAAATACCTGCCATTTCTCCCCATCGGAAATGATATCTCCAAAATACTCACGCTTAATACCTGTACTTACCAAAGTACCTAATATTTTCCCATGAGACAGGGAAGCAAATTTTATTGGATAAACGATTTCAAACAATTCGATTTTAAAATCTTCAATGGTTGGCTCATAGTAATCTGGAAAAATCAAACATCTCTTTCTTTCAGCTTGTTCATATCCTCCATAAAAGCGAAAAGATAACTCACTGTCTTGACGAATAATAGTCTCTACAATATAAGCCTGTCTGGGATCTAAAAACTCAGTTAAATAAGGTGCATATTGATCTTCTACTCTTTCCAGCCAGTCTCCGACTGAATCAATAAAAGGATGCTCATCTTTACGGAAATGCTGATACACATTTTCATTCATAGATAAACCACCCTTCTTCGATTAATATCCTAATAGTAGTCTCACAATAAAATTTAAACCCCAGCTTACCAGATTTAATGCAAGAATGCCGACTACCACATTGAGACTGATCATGCCAAAATTCAGATTTAGTCGGTCAAACAAATTCAAATACGGTTCACATAGTCTTGCGACGATTCGACCCAATAATGAATTATAAGCTCCTGGAAGCCATGAAAGTAATGCATAAATGACTAGTATCCATGAATAAATTTGAACGGCTTTATTAATTAAATAGATAATCTGAATAAATAAGAGCATATTTACCTCCTAAGACTAAAAATCAAACATTTGTTTTTTAGCTAATGACTGCGCTGTTGCACTGTCTATTTCCATATTTGATGGTGTACACAAGAAGATTTCATCTCCAACGCGCTGTATATCGCCATCTAATGCATAGACTGCTCCGGTAAGAAAATCAACAATCCTTCTTGCCTGACTTTCTTCAACCAAATGAAAATTCACTAAAACAGCTTCATCCACGATAATATGTTTTGCAATATTCATTGCTTCTGAATAAACTCTAGGTTCAATGATTGATATTTTCACAGGTTTTCCCGAATGATTGAACTCCTGAGAATTGGCTGAATTACTGGAATTGCGCATGGAGACAACCTTTTTCTCATTATATGATCTTGTCTGATGCCTATTACCATTGTTTGGATTTGACGCTTCCTCAGTCGAGCGATAACGAGCGGATGGTTTGCCGCTCAAAGGTTCAGAGCTGGATCTGTAATAATCCTGACGCTGAGCAGTCTGCTGCTGAGGAACCGCCTGTTGCTGCCGTGGCTGCTGTCTCGGCTGTCTTGGTTGTTCGTTCACAGCGCTTTTTTCCACATAGCTGTCGTAATTATCGTATTCATCTTCACTGGATAATCCAAAAAAGTTTGATAATGCATTCTTATTAAAAATTGACATAGATTCCCCTCCTTTACGCACCTCTAAATAATCCTCTGCCAACACGTACAAATGTCGCACCTTCTTCTACAGCGATAGGAAAATCATTGGACATTCCCATGCTCAGTTCAGTACAAGGTGCATGCTTCAACTGCAAATCCTTTATCATCACCTGAAGCTGTCTGAGTTCTGAAAAGATTTCATGAAGTTGACACTTATCAGCATTTAAAGGCGCCATGGTCATCAGACCGATAACGCAGATCTTATCCATGTTATCTAACTGACTGATAAAATCTTTTAATTCTTCTTTTCTTATTCCATGTTTGCTTTCTTCTTCTGAAACATTTACTTCGATAAAACATGGAATAATCTTATCTGCACGTTTTTGAATTTCCTCAGCTAAACTCAAACTGTCCAGAGCGTGAAAATAATCAATATCATTAATTACTAATTTTACCTTCCTACGCTGTAAATTACCAATCAAATGCCATTTTAAAGACGAAAAATTTTTCAAAGCTGCCATTTTTTCCAATAATTTATCTACGCGATTCTCAGCAAAATTATTCACGCCCAGTTCAGCGAGCTTTTCTGCCGTTTCACTGTCGACAGATTTTGTCACAGCAACCAAAGTTACTTCAGACGTTGAACGATGGGCATTTTCACAAGCCAGCTCGATATTTTCATTTATTTCTTTTAAATTATCTGCCAGCATACGACAATACTACCCCTTATCTTTTTCTGCGGAAAAATGGCGGTGTATTTAATTCATCATCATTTTGTCCGGATTCTTCACGATTGAATGTCTCGAACTCTTTCTTCTCGACATTTTCAGTTGATGCTTCCTCTACTTTAGGACGTACATTCTGTTCACGACGGATATCCCAGTCACCGAATGCACTTGTTTCTTCAGTTTGCTGAGGTTGAGAGCCTCTTGCTTGCTCCATATCCAAAACAGGTGCTTGTTGAGCAGTCTGAATTTGGTTATTTCTCGGATGTCTTTGATGACGTTTTTCCTTTTTGGAAGGATCAATTCCTGTAGCAATAACTGTTACACGAATTTCGTCTCCAAGATCTTCATTAATCGATGTACCCAGAATGATATTCACATCACCTGTAGCAGCTGCTGTGATAATGTCAGAAGCATCCTGTGCTTCAAACAGAGTCATGTCCAGCCCGCCTGTAATATTAAGCAATACCTGCTCAGCCCCGTCAATAGATGTTTCCAGCAAAGCAGAAGAAATTGCTTTCTTCGTTGCTTCAATCACGCGATCTTCACCGCTGGCAACACCGATTCCCATTAAAGCCGTTCCCTGATTTTCCATGACTGTCTTCACATCAGCAAAGTCCAAATTGACGTAACCAGGTGCAGTGATTAAATCAGAGATTCCCTGAACCCCTTGACGCAACACATTGTCTGCTTCACGGAATGCTTCAAGCATCGGCGTCTTCTTATCAACAACCTCTAATAAACGGTTGTTCGAAATAATCAATAGTGTATCTACATTTTCTTTCAGCAAAGCGATCCCTTCAGCTGCGAAACGTCCTCTTTTTGGTCCTTCAAAACTAAATGGGCGAGTTACCACGCCAACCGTAAGAGCGCCTAGCTCCTTAGCGATTTTTGCAACAACAGGAGCAGCACCAGTTCCAGTTCCGCCGCCCATTCCGGCAGTGATAAAGATCATATCCGCTCCTTGAAGCGCATCAGAAATCGTCTGTTCACTTTCTTCTGCTGCTTTTTGACCCACCTCCGGTTGGGAACCGGCTCCCAGGCCTCTTGTATATTTAGGTCCAAGCTGAATCACTGTTTCAGCCTGTGAGTTTCTCAATGCCTGAACATCTGTATTCGCAGCAATGAACTCCACGCCCTTGACATTTTCTTCAATCATACGGTTGACAGCATTACCGCCGCCGCCGCCGACACCGATGACTTTAATGACAGCGCCATTATTGATGTTATTATCTAAAGAAAATTCCATATTTTCATATCCTCCTGTTTTAGTGATTAATCAAAGATATTCGAGAAGAAATCTTTGATTTTTCCAGTTACTTTTTCATTTGACTCTGACGATTCAGAATCTTCATAGTTGATTTCCACTGGTTCTTCCTTGTAGCTCTCATAATTAACTTCCTGCTGCTGAACACTTATTTGAGGCGCAGGCGTTGATTTTTTCCCTGGAATTGCACCCTTGGCAATATGATAAATATCAGCCAGCTGGGCAGAATATTCTACAATGCTGATTACATTTGTGAATACAGGATTACGCAATCCCATATGGTTTGGTACATAAAGCTTCACATTTACATCAAAAATGTCCTGTGCCAAATCAACAACACCTGGAAGACTCGCGCCGCCGCCAGTCAGTATGATTCCGCCTGGCAAATCAAGTGCATCGATGTCATCCAATACTTCTTTTGATTTTCTGAAAATTTGTTCTACTCTGGCTTCAATCACTTCAGATAAATAACGTTCATCAACTTTTACAGGTTCTGATTTACCGATAACATCTACAGGAAATTCTTCACTAACCGATGTTCTTTCGGGGAAAGCATCTCCATAGTTGATTTTTAGTGCTTCCGCATTATTAAAGGAAGTATTTAATACGATAGAAATGTCTTTAGTGACAAATTCTCCACCTTCCTGATTCACGTGATTAAATTTCAACTGTTTGTCATGCATAACTGCAGTCGTTGTCTGACCGCCGCCCATATCAATAACAATCGTTCCAAATTCTTTTTCACCGTCAGAAAGAATAGTTTCAGTCAGAGCCAATGGTAAAATAACCAGTTCATTCACTGCAAGTCCTGCTTTTTCAACGCATTTTCTTGTATTGTGAATGATCGTCTTAGGACCAGTGAATACAACACCGATCATTTCCAGACGAACACCGATCATTCCTCTAGGGTCCTTAATTCCTTCAAAGCCGTCGACTGTAAATTCCTGTGGCAGGATCGCAACAATTTGACGTTCTGGAGGAGTTGAACGAACCAAGGCAGCAGACGCAACATTTAGTACATCTTCATCATTGATTTCTTTAGAGTCGCTGCTGACAGCGATCATTCCCTGGCAGTTTTCTACTTCCAGCATATTCGCCGGCAACCCTACATTTACACTCTTGATTTGAATTCCTGCTTTTTCTTCAGCCTGTCTTACTGCACGCTGAATTGCGTTTACTGTTTTGTCAATATCAACAATGATCCCTCTGTTTAGTCCGTCAGACTTCGCATTGCCGACGCCAATTATATTCATTTGGCCTTCGATAAATTCGGCAACTACAACCTTTACTGATGTTGTACCAATATCCAGGCCTACATACATTCCTGTTTTTGCCATGAATGGTGTTCCTCCTCCTAGTTAATCCAATATGTAAGCGAACCTACAGCTCGTTTATCTATTTTTATCAATACTCACTTCTTTCAATTCTACCATAAAGATAGGTCTTTTAGAAAGAAGATTCTACTTTTTTCTCTTTTATTTTTTTACTATCCTTCTTCCACGATTTGAGAGCTGGTATCTGTACTTTCGTTTATTTCATTATTTTTCTTCTCAGTTTCAAATGAATAGGAGTAAATACCTACTTCCATATCAATCACACCTGGTTCCGACATCTGTGCAGCAACCTGTTCATAGTACCTCATCTTTTCAGCCAGCTGGGAGATGTTTACAAGTACCCGGTTGTTATCTCTCATATAAAGATTAACCAAATCTTTATTTGATTCGGAGGGTGCATATTTTATTTCTGAAATTTTCTCCTTCAGTTCGTCACTTAACTGCGTATAGGATACCATAAGATTCTTGATGATTTCTTCATCTTCAAAATTTTCAAATACCGGCATTCCACCAGGCTGGTTTTCCAGTTTGTCCGGTAAAATTTTCCCGTTTTCAAGAATTGGATAATACGAACCTTCAGAAGCTTCAATGGCTACAACTTCATACTCCTGGATCGAAACATTAAAGGTATTCAATCCATTAAATGAAATAACTGCTTTCCTCACTCGAGGAAAGGTTCTCACAATGTTTTTTTCATAAACAGAACGGTTCCAGTATTGATCCCATAATGGACTTTCTACTTTAAGTTTGGAATCCGCAATAATTGTTTCTGCATTTATATTTTCATTCCCTGAAACAGTGATCTTGGATAATTTGCTCAGCGGTGAAACAAAATAAACCAGTACAAGTATAATTAAAACAGCAATTGAGATAATCAGTGTCAAGCGTCGAATCAGGAGTTTATTTCGTACTTTTTTGACATTCGGCAGTCGATCAGCAAAAGATTCATACGTATCATGCTGGACTTCTATCTCCAGATTTATTTCTGCCTCTGACGATGCTTCTTCAGACTCCTCTTCAACCTCTTCTGTTGCCGGCTCCTCCTCCTCAGACTCTTTTTCTTCCTCATGCCAAATGGGAGCAGTGCCCTTGCTTTTCATATATTCAAGGTTTTCTCGTTGCCATGGAGTGAGCTTTACAATTTCGCTTTCAGCTGTATTAGGATTATTTTCTCTTTCCTCAAGGTCCTTCCTGCTAATCTTCTACACCCCCTGTCATTGAACAAGCTCTTTCACCAGCTGATAAAGTCGTCTGCTGGCATCTGGAATCCCTTCTTTGCGGGAACTTTCTGCCATTTTTCTGTGCACTTCATCATCTAATAAAATTTCATCAATTGCAGCAACCAGCTGCTGTCCTGTCAGTTCTCCATCCGGAATCAATTTAGCTGCTCCCGCTTTTACAAGACTTTCAGCATTTTTGGTTTGATGATCATTTGTAACAAACGGACTGGGGATCAAAATAGCCGGTAAACCAAGAGCAGTAATTTCAGCAATCGAAGTTGCCCCTGCTCGACCTACCACCAATTGCGTATTCCCCATGACATCTGCCATTTTATCAATATATGGCTGAATACTTACATTATTGAACTTTCTTTTAGAAAGATTTAACTTTTCCTGAAGCTCTTTAAAATAGCGCTCACCCGATGCATATAAGACTTGATACGGCTTGTCTTCAAAAAAAGGTAAAGCTTCCATAAATGCCTGATTAATTTTCAAAGCTCCGCGACTTCCGCCAAAAATAACAACTGTCGGTTGTCCCGGTTCCAAATCATATTCTGATAAAATGGCTGATTGTTTTATATCCGCAACTTCCTGTCCACGCGGATTCCCTGTCAGCACAACTTTTTCATCTGGAAAATAAGCAGCCACATCCGGAAAACAAATTGCTACACGAGAAGCGAATCTACTAAGAAATTTGTTGGTTACTCCAGGAACGCTGTTTTGTTCATGAACAATTGTAGGAATCTTCAACTGTTTGGCAGCTACTACTACAGAACCAGAGACATAGCCCCCTGTCCCAATAACCAGATCAGGCTGAAAAGAACGAATAATTTTCTTCGCTTTACCAATACTGGATAAAAAAAGATAAACCGTCTTTAAGTTTTGAGGACTTAACGAACGGCGAAACCCTTGGATTTCAATTGTTTCAAAAGGAATGCCATATAATGGAACAATTTTGCTTTCCAGTCCGTTTTCTGTGCCGACATACATAAACTCAGCCTCGGAATCTATTTTTTTTACATAATTGATAAAAGCCAGTGCCGGATAGATATGTCCGCCGGTTCCACCGCCTGTCACTAGTATCTTCATTCGATTTCTCACTTTTCTATTTGTTTTAGCTGCTGAAATGCCTGCATAAATTTGTCTCCTCGTATTTCAAAATTAGGATACTGATCCCAG
Source organism: Enterococcus sp. BWT-B8 (assembly GCF_020567625.1). Taxonomy (NCBI): domain Bacteria; kingdom Bacillati; phylum Bacillota; class Bacilli; order Lactobacillales; family Enterococcaceae; genus Enterococcus; species Enterococcus sp. BWT-B8. The sequence continues at coordinate 40,419 of NZ_JAJDJV010000017.1, forward strand.
CTTGCACAAGCCGGCGACAATAAAATAGTATCATCTTTTTCTGAAAAATCATAGGCTTCTTTTACTGCTGTTTCAACATTCTCAGTCAGTTTTATTTCTTTAATTCCAGCAGCTGCTGCTGCCTGATACAACTTGTCTTTTGTTTCGCCAAAAATGACAATTCCTTTTAGTCCTTTTAAAGACGGAATCAGTTCATCAAACTCATTCCCTCGATCCAAACCGCCCGCTAATAGAATCAGCTGGTTCTTTTTAAACCCGCTCAATGCTTTTTCTGTTGCCAAAATATTGGTGGCTTTAGAGTCGTTGAAAAATTTCCGACCATGAAGCTCCCCTACGTACTGTGTTCGATGAGGAACGCCATTGAAATTTTTCAAAGTTTCTCTGATTGCTTCATTTGAAACACCTTTTAATTTCACTGCAGCAATTGCAGCCAATGCGTTCTCAATGTTATGACTTCCGGGAACCCCAAGCTCTGAAGCTTCCATAATATATTCTTTTTTATAGTAAAGTTTTCCACTGTCGCAGAATGCCCCTGGAACTTTTTCAAGTGTTGAAAAAGGAATCACGGTTGCCTGTGTCATCTTACTCAGCTGACGCAGCTCTTCCTGATCCCAATTGAGGATCAGATAGTCTGATGCTGTCATATTTTTTTGAAGAGCCCATTTCGCCCGAACATATTCTTCACGAGATTCATGGTAGTCTAAATGTGCCTCATACAAATTTGTAATCACTGCTATTTCAGGTTTAAACGTATCAACGCCCATTAATTGAAAACTTGACAGCTCCATGACCAGTTCGTCCTCTGAGACAGCCTCCTGCGCTACCTGACTTGCAGGAAAACCAATATTGCCGGCAAGCCGCGCACTACCTGCTGCACGGTCAGCATTCAACAATAGACCAATCATAGTCGTTGTCGTCGTTTTCCCATTTGTTCCTGTGATCCCTATTATTGGACAATCAGCTATTTGATAAGCCAGTTCAACCTCTGTCAGAATCGGCAGTCCTTTTTCAAGTGCATGCTGAACCAGTGTATTGGAATATGGAATCCCCGGGTTTTTAACAACCATATAGAAATCCTCATCTAACAATTCAATCGGATGACCTCCCGTAACAACACGAATACCCAAGCTTAATAAATCTTGGGCATCAGGGTTTTGATCAAATTGTTTAAAATCATTAACAGTGACCAATGCACCTAACTCCTGCAGCAACTTTGCTGCACTTACTCCACTTTTGGCCAAACCAAGTACCAGAATTTTTTTATTTTCATAGGTTGTAATTTTCTTCATTATTTTTTCCCCTTCATTAGAAAAGAATCCACAGTGTAACTGCGGAGCCAATTAAACTAACTGTCCAAAAAACGATATCCACTTTCCATTCAGACCATCCTGACATTTCAAAATGATGATGGATAGGAGACATCTTAAAGATTCGTTTTCCAAATACTTTAAATGAAAAAACCTGCAGCATAACACTCGCTGTTTCACAAACATAGATAAAGCCAACCAGCAATAAAGTCCATTCCTGTCTGAGAATAATTGAAATCGCCGCCAGTAATCCGCCCAGCGCCAGAGATCCGACATCCCCCATAAATATTTTTGCAGACTTCTTATTATATGGAAAGAAGCCAATTAATCCGCCAACAACACTCAGGCAGACAATCACAACATCAAATTGCTGTTGTTTCCAGGCAATAATTGCATATGTACCAAAAGAAATTGTTCCCAAACCGGAAACCAGTCCGTCAATCCCGTCCGTCAAATTAACTGCATTTGAAAAACCAACTAGCCAGAAAATGATGAATACTCCATAAAAAATTCCCAGAGGAAGCTCTGTCAAACCAAACAAGCTCAGAGTCCCCGACAGTCCTTCCGTTCGATAGACCAGATAAAAAACAATACCTCCAAGAATCTGACCAATCAGTTTCTGTTTAGAATTCAATCCCATGTTTCTTTTTTTGAATATTTTGATAAAATCATCCAAAAAACCAAGCAGTCCGTATAAAACCAAAATGAAGAGCATGATGAACACAGACGGCGTCAATTGTCTAAGCCAGAATGCGATCGCCAGCGCAGTAATAAAAGCTGCACTTAAAAAAACCGCTCCTCCCATAGTCGGGGTACCAGACTTAACATTATGCCAGGTTGGTCCTTCTTCCCTTGTCACCTGTCCCTGTTTTTTCATTTGAAAATAGCCGATGAATATTGGCATAACCGAAACAGTCAGCGCAAAACTTAACGCTATGGGAATAAAAATCTGTGTCCACTCCATATTATCTCTCCTAATTCACTTCAACATTATTCATTTCCTTCAACAACCTCAGATGACTCGGGTGTTTCCGTTACTACAGCTGTTGCCGTATCAGCGGCTCCATCTGTATCTTTAAGCTCCATTGCTAATTTCATTAATGGATTTGCAATTTCAGACATCATCGTTTTATCATAGTATGCAGGTCGTTTAACCGTTACATATAAGATGTATTCTGGATTTTCTGCCGGTACCATTTCAACAACTGAGTAAAGATAGTCAGTCTCTCCGTCTAAATAGAGCCCATTTTCAGTAATCTGAGCTGTTCCTGTTTTCGCAGCAACCCGATAATTTGGTACTGTATATACCCCATAAGCAATACCATAATCCGGATCTTCAACTGTATCGATCATGTATGTTCGAACATCACTAACAGCCTGAGCACTGACAGGAGTCCCAACTGCTTCTTTTTTGGTTACTGTTTCTTCCCCGGTTTGAGGATCTTTGATTTTGCTGATGTACTGAGGCTTCAGCATCGTCCCATCATTGGCAAATGCACTAAAGGCCTGCATCATCTGAAAGTTTGTTACTGAAACCGCCTGGCCAAATGAAGACATCGCAATATCTACAATATTATCTGTTGGAAGACTTCCTGCAGATTCACTTGGCAAGCCTGAATTCGTTGACTTCCCGAAATTAAAACTTTCAAGATAACTCTTCCATTTGTCATTACCCATACGTCTTTCCAGTTCAAGCATCCCTACATTACTGGACCAGGAAATGGCCTGACGAAATGTCAGTACTCCTTTTTCCCCTTTATCCCAGTCATTTACTTTTACATCGCGCTCTTCATCAAGCACCACACCGCCATAAGGATAGGCGAATTGCTCATTTGGATTAAATACACCTTCCTGAATAGCTGCTGCAGCGGTTATTATTTTCATAGTCGAGCCCGGCTCAAAAGAATCCTCAATTAAAGCATTACGCCAGACAAAATTTTCATCTACTCCTTCTTTTGTTTCAGGTTCAAATGAAGGTCGTTGTGCCATAGCAAGAATATTTCCTGTTTTAGCTTCCATCAGCATAGTTGTAACGCTCTCAGGCTCATATTTTTCCACGAACGGGTCTAACAAAGCTTCCAAGCGTGTCTGAAGACGAATGTCAAGAGTTGTATAAATATCTTTACCGTCATAAGATTCTGAATCTTCAACAATTGTTCCCGGCAACGGATTGCCATAGACATCTCTTTGATATTCAATTTTTCCGTCTTTCCCGCTCAGAATGTTGTCATAAGCTGCTTCCAATCCCATTTTTCCAACTAGTCCTGTTGATTCATCATCTGGATCTGCAAGGTCTGTATAACCAATAAAATGAGAGGAAAATACACCATTTGGATAAATCCTGTCAGGATGATCATTAAAATAAATTCCTTCAATCCCAAGAGTTTCAAGTTCATTCTCAATATTTTGCCGTTGTTCCAAAGTTAGGTTCTTTCCATTGTTACCAAATTCCACCTGAAATTGAACTGTACCGTCTTCTTTTGTACCGCCATTTAAGTATTTCAATGCGTCTTCTTTTGATAAATTCGTATATTTATCCAATGTCTCAGCAATAGCCTCATAATCCTTTTTCTGAGCGTACAGCTTTTTGTTTTCCTGTCCTAAAAATGTTTCCGACAGCACTGCATAAAGGGAATAAGAAGTTGCATCTTCCGCAATAATCTGACCGTTTCTATCTAGTATTGCCCCTCTTTTAGCTTTTATCACCGTACTGCCTGTGTATAAGTCCTGTGTTTTTTCCTTTAAAGAAACACCTGCAACTTCGCCGGAGCTGATGATATAGGATAATCTAAAGGCAAACAAAAAGAACAATCCAATACTTGCAGCAAATAGAATTATGCCCACCTTTTTTCGATTGTTCGTTGGATTTAAGTTTTTTTTCCTGATAAATCGTTTTATTCTGCTATCTTTACTCATACTTAATTCACTTTCCTTAAGTTTCCATCAATTTCTGAAAGGCCTTGTTCTTCAGCAGTTTGCTTAATACGGTCTGCTTTTGAAAGTTCATTTTTTTCCTGTTCCAATTGCAAAGCAGTATTTTCTTTGAGCTTTATTTCTGCCTGTGCATTGGTGATGTCATTTGTTGTCTGAACAATGGCTGTTCTGACTTGGATTGTCAACACCGCAACACTGATTGCCGCAGCCAATATAACAATACTGAGAAATTTTTCAAAAAGCGAAACATTTCTTAGGCGTTTCTTAGGAGAATATGGCAGATTTTCCGGCGATTGAATTTTTATTTCAGGACTTTCTGTTTCAATCACTGCTTCGTCCATGATTCCTATATAATTTGTTTCTTCATATTTCTTCAATTCTGCCATCCTCTGCTCTCCTTCCCCTAATTTGCTTTTATTCTCTCAGCTATTCTCAGCTTCGCGCTTCGCGAGCGATTATTTTCTTCTAATTCCTGCGCTCCCGGTAATACAGGTTTTCTTGTAATCACCTTTAATTCCGGTTGAAATTCTTCAGGTACAACCGGCAGCCCGGGCGGCAGATCTTTTATTGAGCTGTATTCTTTAAACATATTTTTTACAATTCGATCTTCCAATGAATGGAAGGTAATGACACTGATTCTCCCCGATAAACTAATCAAAGAAATTGCCTGCTCCAGTGATTCTTCAATCACACGAAGCTCATCATTGACGGCTATTCGGATCGCCTGAAAAATTCTTTTCGCAGGGTGTCCTCCAGTGCGGCGTGCAGCAGCAGGGATAGCTGTCTTAATAATGTCAACTAACTCGCCAGTTGTTTCGATTGGCTGTTTACTTCTCACCCGCTCGATTTCTCTAGCAATCTGTTTTGAAAATTTTTCTTCTCCATAACGGAAAAATATTTTAATTAATTCCTGATAGGAGTATGTATTTACAATATCATAAGCAGTTAATTCTGCACTCTGATCCATTCTCATATCCAACGGTGCATCCTTATGATAACTAAATCCTCGACCTGCTTCATCCAGTTGAGGGGAAGAGACTCCAAGATCGTAAATGGCTCCATCAATATGCTGGACATTGAGCTCATTCAAACGTTCCTTCAAATAGCGGAAGTTTGATTTAACAAATGTGACCATTCCTTTATCCACGTATTTCTTCAGTCGCTCTGCTGCAAAGTCCAGTGCTTTTTGATCCTGATCGAAAGCATATAAATGACCGGTTTCATCTAATTGGGACAAGAGATACTCACTGTGTCCTGCACCACCCAAGGTACAGTCTACATAGATACCATTTTTTTTAACTGCCAATCCGTCTACTGTCTCTTTTAGTAAAACAGTATAATGCTGAAACTCCACCATGCATGCTCCTCATCCTTAAAAACCAAAATCAGTCATTGTTTCAGCGATTTCATCAAAATTCTCTTCAGCTTCTGCTGAAAATTCTGCCCATCTGGCTTCATCCCAAATTTCAATCCGGTTTGAAACACCGATAATCACACAGCCCTTTTCCAGATTGCCGTGAGCTCTTAATGTTGCAGGAATATTGATTCTTCCCTGTTTATCCACTTCACATTCAGCAGCAGCCGAATAAAAATAGCGGACGAATGTACGGGTATCTTTCTTTGCAAGGGGCATTGTTTTCAACTTCTCTTCCAATATTGTCCATTCTGATAATGGATAACCAAATAAGCAGCCGTCCATTCCTCGAGTAACAATGAATTTGTCTCCAAGTTCATCACGAAGTTTGGCTGGCACAATTAATCTGCCCTTGGCATCAATATTATGTTGAAATTCGCCCATCAACATAGTCGGATTCCCCGCTTTTCCACTTGATAGAAACAGTCTACCATATTCCACCACTTTCTACCACTTAAAACCAAAAAACTTATACCAAATCACTGTTATTTAAAGACTTTGTAACATTTCATCATTTAACCATATTTTGCAGAAAACGGAATCAACGCTTCTGTTCTGCGATTTCCGGGCGATTTTTTCTTTTTAAAACAAATAATGACTAATGTTGGACAACACTAATAAAGCATATACCACTAGAACCAATAAAAAATTAAGACGCCAGAACATCTTAAAATAGCGTCCATAAATCAATTCTCCATAATAGTATGCCTGAAAAAGAGCCACACATATCCCTAATAATAAAATAGAAATAAACATATAGGGAATGATCGATTGATTATATGTATCCTTTGATAAAACATGCATTCCAATCAACAGAAACGGCGTCGCAATATCAGGAGCTTTCACCTTGTAGCGTTCTGCAAGAGAAAGCCTTGTAATAAGAATACTTGATGCGAATAAAGCTGCCACCGGAAAAACATACCAAAGAAGCATAATAATTGAAAAAGAGACCATCCAGAACAATTCCTTTCATAACACTTAGGACCTGTTTGAAAACTCTAGCAGCGAATATTTTCAAAGAAATAGATATGAGCTAACTCCATTTAAAGAAAGAATGTGGCAACATTCTTTTTATTGTCGGACACATACTATACCACTAAATATTCCTACAGACGCGGGACTGACAATTCTACTAAACTGCACCAAAGAAAAGACTTGCATCCATGAGTCTCATATTGTTCGATTCTCAATACAAACACGTCTATTCGAAAAAGCATTGACAACTACTCTGTATTAATGAATTGATTTTATGACCATAAAATCAATCTCATTCTCGTACACATACCATCCTGCTTCCCCTGTTACAAGTTAGTAGGACGGTATGCGTACGAGAATATATCCTATTTTTCCAACCATTATTTACAGAAAAATGAACACGTTAAAATGAGTCGGCTTTTTTGTTTGGTAAATTTAGACCTCAACTAAAATTCCTGAAAAATTCGAATTCCTCCACAGTTTTCAAACAGCTCCTAGTTTAACTATACTGCATTTACTTTACACTCATGTTTCATTTCCTTTAAAAGTTGATGCCTAAATAATACCATTTTACAAGTCATTCAGTTACTATTCAAGGGCTCAATCGCTTATAATGAAATTATCTATTGATTTTTTTGAAAGAGGTGGCAGAATTGATTACATATTTAAAAAAGGACACAGCCGGTTTCAGCGGCACAGCTCAAGACAGCCCTGAAGTTCAGTGGATTATAGCGGAGGCTCCTACCAAAGAAGAAGCAGATCATTTGATCTCAACCTACGAACTACCGAAAGACTATATTACCAGTGTCCTTGATGAAAGAGAAATGGCACGTTCTGAAGGAAACTGGCAAAATGCCAGTGAACACCCAGCATTAATATTGGTTCAATATCCAATAGCCTCATTGAGTCCAAGCGGATATATGCAGTTGGATACTTTTCCTTGCGCAGTCATACAGGCAAAAAACGAAAAGCTTATCACAGTTACCAACAGAACAACTGACTTTATCAATGAGGTTCGGACAGAAAATCTTTCTCAGTCCCAACTATCAACAAAAAATGCCATTTTATTTCAGCTGCTCTGGCGTATTTCCAAACATTATAATAGCTTTCTTGCAAAGATTATTACTGAGATTGGTGATCTTGAGGGCGAATTGAAAATTGCAACAGAAAACAGTCAGCTTTACCAAATGATGGATATCCAGAAAAGCCTTGTCTATTTTGAATCTGCTATTTCTGAGAATATCAGTGTGATCAGACAACTCTATGATACTCGAAAAGAAGCACAAAAATTTGATCATCTGCCTCATCTTCACGACATACTTGTAGAAATGAAGCAGGCTCTGACGACAACCAAGATTCAATTAAAACTGGTAAACCAGATCAGCAGTACATTCTCATCTATAGTGTCCAATAATCTAAATATAGTTATGAAGATTCTAACTTCTCTGACGATTGTTTTGACCATTCCGACAATTATCGGAGGGATTTACGGAATGAATGTTAAACTGCCGTTTGCAAGCAGAGAAGACGCCTTTTTATGGATTTTTATCATTACTTCCATAGTATGTATTGGTGTGATTCGATTCCTAAAAAAGAGAAATCTCCTGTAAATTGCTGTTGATGATTTTCATAAAAGGTTGTAAACTGTAAGAGGCAAAGGATGTGAGAATGATGAATAAAAAGAAAACCAGTACCTTTTCGAAAATTACAAAATTCGTTGTTTGGCTGATGTTGATTGCAATTTTAGGTTCAACTATCATCACTGCGATTTTATATCTGAGATAAATCGGGCATACAAGCAGAGGTTGTGACAAAGCTTCTTACGAAGGCTCGAATTATACAAAGACTGGAACACAGTTTATTCGGCTTTAGGGACTGTGACATTAGTCCATAATAAAATCCCAATGAAAGAACCGGAAAGGGTTCATTTCATTGGGATTTTTGAGTACAATAAAAGGGACTGTACAAAAGTAGTCCCTTTTTTTATTGAAAAGCGCTTCTTCTTATATCATACTATTCAGATCAGGACTGAGCCTGTCTTTAAAGACAAGTATTAAACTTATTACGCTGTTTAGTTAGATTGCTTTCTCCTTATCAGCCAGTTGAAGCAGTTCTTTGGCATGCTCCATTGTCAGCGGAGTAATCTCGCTTCCAGAAAGCATTCTTGCAACCTCTGACGTACGTTCCTCTCCGGTAAGTCTGCGAACTTTCGTTTCTGTCCGATTATTACTGATTTCTTTGGAAATAAAATACTGATAATCAGCCATCGCTGCAACCTGCGGCAGATGAGTAATGCATAAAACCTGAGATTTTTTGGAAATTTGGTAGATTTTATCAGCAATTGCCTGAGCCACTCGCCCGCTGACTCCAGTATCCACCTCATCAAATACAATACTTGTAATACCCTGGGTCTTTGAAAAAATAGTTTTCAGTGCCAGCATGACCCGAGAAAGCTCTCCTCCTGAAGCTACTTTTACTAACGGCTTTAAAGGTTCTCCCGGATTCGTGGTGATGTAAAATTCCACTTGATCCAATCCATCTTCTGTCAGCACCTCTTCCGAGTTGTTCTGGAAATTCACTTGAAATTCCGTTCGTTCCATATAGAGCTCTTTCAGCTCTTTTAAAATACTTTTTTCCAGACCAGCTGCTGCTTCCTTACGTATTTGACTGAGTTTGCGTCCAAGCTTCAGCACCTGTTCTTTTTTCTCAGCAAGTATCTGCTCCAACTCATCTGCTTTTCCATCAAGCAGCCCATTTTCAGCCAGCTCTTCGCTGATTTCCTGATAATAATCTAATATGGAAGCGATGGATTCCCCATATTTTCTTTTCAACTGTCTGATCAATTCCAACCGATTTTCAACTTCATCCAGACGACCTTCATCAAGCTCAAGCTGACCTAAATGACGAGACAAATCTGCACTTGCTTCCTGAAGCTGATAGTATCCATTTTGAACCGTTTCTGATATAGCCTGATATTCAGTATCCAGCGTTTCAATGGTAGTCAGTTCATTCATCGCATAGGCTATTTTATCCAAACTGCTGTTTTCTTCCCCGTTGATTGCCTCATAGCTGCCAGCCAGTACATCTACAATTTTTTGAAAATTTGCCAGTTTATTTCGTTCTTCTGTCAGCTGTTCTTCTTCACCAGCTGTCAGTTTAGCCTCTTCAATCTCATTACGTTGAAACTGGAGCATGTCCAAACGCTGAGCGAATGCTTTTTCATTTTTTTGAAGACTCCTAACCTTTTGCTCCAGCTGACAGTATTCCTGATAGCCTTCAGTATACTCCTGTTTAATCACACGAAGATCACTGCCGCCAAAATCATCAAGCATACCTAAATGCTTCTCGTTGTGCATTAATTCCTGATGCTCATTTTGTCCATGGATATCAACAAGAAATTCACCAACTCTTCTAAGCGTGGCAATGGTAACAATTCGTCCATTCACACGGCAAATATTTTTACCTGAGGAAAAAATATCTCTTTGCAGAATCAGCATTTCTTCTTCCTGCTCAATCCCTTGTTCATCCAGTAATGCAATTAACTCCGGATTAGCAGGCAGAGTAAACAACCCCTCCAACGTACATTTAGATGCACCTTGACGAATAAAATCACTGGAGCCTCTTCCTCCAGTTAACAAGCCCACTGCATCAATAATAATCGATTTCCCTGCCCCGGTTTCTCCGGTAAGAACAGTCATTCCCTTCCGAAATTCCAATTCCAGTGAGGAGATAATTGCAAAGTTTTTTACTGAAAGCTCCTGCAGCATAATTTTTCACCCCGTTACATTATAAATAATTGAAGAATTCTTCTCTTAAAAATCCAGCATCCTGTTCTGTCCGTGTGATCATCAGAACGCTGTCATCATCACAGATCGTTGCAAACAGCTGTTCTTTGTACTGCTTTTCAATCAAATCTGCCGATGCTTTGGCATTCCCCGGAATTGTGTGCAGTACCACATATTTTTCCATTTGATCAACAGAAACAAATGCTTCTTTCATCAATTTTTCCAGTTTTTTCTTTGTGTCTTCCTGCGTCTCCAAAGGGATACTGTACCGATAGCCGCCCTCTATTGATGGTATTTTGATTAGTTTCATTTCTTTAATATCTCTTGAAATAGTTGCCTGCGTCACTTCCACACCTGCAGATTGTAATAAGGAAACAAAGTCTTCCTGTTTTTGTATGTTATTGTCTGTCAGCAGACGAGTGATTAACCGATGACGATCTTTCTTCCTCATAATACTTTACTCCTTTTCAGGTTCATTTCCATTTTATCATAGCGCATTTTTCATTGTTTTTAAAGAATTAAAAAAGTACTGTTGATTTTATGCAAGTTGACAAGCCGATTTTATCATAGTGTACAGCACTTTCAAAAACCGTTTAAAATAAAAAAACTGAGCATTAACGTCTCAATTTTTCTATATCAAGCCTTTTTTAATTTTTGATGAGCTTGCTGAACAGTGCCTTCAATATCAACCTCAGGTGCAATACTTCCTTCATTTTCAACTGAAATCAAATGAACCAAAAATTCAATATTTCCTTCTCCTCCAGTAATAGGTGAATAATCCAGTTCGGCAACTTTGTAGCCTGATCTTGCTGAAAAACTAAGAATATCCTCTAAGACAGCCGTGTGTGTATGTGGATCTCTTACAATTCCCTTTTTACCAACTTGTTCTTTTCCAGCTTCAAACTGAGGCTTTATAAGTGCAACAACATCGCCGCCCGATTTTAATATTTTATGGAGCGGAGGTAAAATAAGACGCAAAGAAATGAATGAAACATCAATCGTGGCAACCTCTGGCTGTCCTTTTGAAAAGTCTTCCGGTTCGCTGTACCTGAAGTTTGTTCGTTCCATAACTACAACTCGTTCATCCTGTCTGATTTTCCAGGCAAGCTGATTGTACCCTACATCCAGCGCATAACTCATTTTCGCACCATTCTGCAGTGCCGCATCCGTAAAGCCTCCGGTTGACGCGCCAATATCGAGCATAATTTTATCTTGAACTGCTATGTCAAATACCTTCAACGCTTTTTCCAGCTTCAAACCGCCTCGAGAGACGTAAGGCAATGTCTGACCTTTCACCTGCAAAATACTGTCTACAGGAATTTTTTCTCCTGGTTTATCCAATCGCTCATTTTTATCATTATAGACCAGTCCAGCCATAACACCGCGTTTTGCTTTTTCTCTTGTCTCAAATAATTCCTGATTAAATGCCAGGACATCCACTCGTTCTTTCTTCATGCTCTTCTTCTCCTTACTGAAGCGCCAGCTGTTTCAGTATATTTTCCAGAAGCACCGGCTGAAATTCATTGTTACAGGCTTGAATTTCAGCTAATTTTTCGCTTGCAAGCTTCATCTGCTGTTCAAATTCCTTTGCTGCTCCTTTTATTCCAAGCAATCCGGGATACGTACTTTTATTTAAAGTTTCATCTCTGCCCACTTGCTTGCCAAGCTCTTCTTCCGAGCTTGTTACGTCCAGTAAATCATCTCTGATCTGAAAAGCCAGTCCTAAATAGCGGGCAAAACTGCTCAGAAGTTCAATAATAACCTCAGTCTGATCTGCCAAAATTCCGCCTGCTATCAGAGCAAATTCAATGAGCGCACCTGTTTTAGCTTCATGTACTTCCACCAGTTCTTCCAAAGACAGAGAACGTGTTTCTCCCTGCAAGTCGCCAGCTTGTCCGGCAACCATTCCCTGTGTTCCCGCCGCTCTTGTCAGTTGCTGAATTAAGAGTACTTTCTTCGACATGTCCAGCTGGCTGACAGCAATCAGCTGAATAGCTGCTGTCAGCAGACCATCACCTGCCAAAATCGCATGCGCTTCTCCATAAACTTTATGATTGGTCAGTTTTCCTCTGCGAAGATCATCATCATCCATTGCCGGCAAATCATCATGAATCAAAGAATACGTATGGATCATTTCCAGAGCTGCAGCAACCTGACAGTCCTCTTTTTCAAGCTCTTTGCCAAAGGAAAGAACCGCAGCGATTACCAGAAGCGGACGGAGCCTTTTCCCCCCAGCCTGTATAGAATACAACATACTCTCTTTTAAATAGTCATTGGCAGTGTGCTTTTCCAAAAAGCCTATCATCTCTTTTTCGACCAGCGGAACATAGACTGCCCGGAATTTCTGAAAGGCTTCTGTCATTCTGCTTCACTCTCTTCAAAGGCAACTTCCTCATTTGTGTCAGTCATCATTTTTGTCAGTGTTTTTTCTGCTTTTTCCAAGGTATCCTGACAATGTTTGCTTAGCAGCACTCCTTTTTGAAAGGCATCCAACGCTTCCTCCAAGGGAACATCTCCTCTTTCCAGACGCTGCACAATTTCTTCCAGTTCATTTAATGATTCTTCAAATGTTTTCTCTGTTTTTTTTGGCATCTTGCTGCTCCTTTTCCTTCTTCATCAACGATGATACTTTTCAGATTCTTCAGACTCCTGCATGAATGCTGTCACTCATTTATTTCTCTTTTTTGTTCAACTCAACCGAATCAATGACAGCCGTCACTTCTCCATCAACATAGTGAATGGTCAATTTATCGTTCACACTGAGCTCTTCTGCTGATTTAACAACTATCTCATTCTTTGTTGTATAACTGTAGCCGCGCCCCATAATTTTTAAAGGACTCAACAAATCCAGCTGCTGAATAGCTGAAATCAGCCGTTTTTGCTGATTGCTCATATAATTATCCTTACGATCAGTTAAACGCTGACTCATGAAATTTACCTGCTGACGCGCTTCCCTGATTCTTCCTGTAGGATTTTGCTGTACCAGACGACTGATAATCTGCTGTGAGACCTGATATCTTTCATGATAAATGGCCTGCATCCCCTGATTCAGCCGCTGCATCATTTTATCCAGTTTAACGGCCTGACCTTCATATAAACGATCCGGTTGAAGAAAAACATACGAATTTTTTAAACGAGTATAGCGCTCGTTCTTTTGCTGCAGCAAATAGAGAAAGCTTTGCTCCAATCTGCTTTGCTTATCACGAATACGCATCAATTCCTCTGAAAGTACCGGAACCGCAAGCTCCGCTGCCGCAGTCGGTGTAGCCGCACGCACATCAGCAACCAGATCAGCAACGGTAACATCTGTTTCGTGACCCACAGAAGAAATAACTGGAATCGCCGTATCAAAAATCGCTCTAGCAACCACTTCTTCATTAAATGACCAGAGATCCTCGATGGAACCTCCTCCACGACCAATAATCATGGTATCAAAGGTACCTTCTTCTTCCACTCGATGGATGTTCCTGACAATATCAGCCGCTGCCTGATCCCCTTGAACCAAGGTGGGAAACAGAACCAGCTGAGCAATTGGATATCGTCTTTTTACCGTGGTAATAATATCTCTGATTACAGCTCCGCTCGGACTTGTTATAATGGCAATCCGTTTGGGATATCTGGGCAGCGGCTTTTTCACACCATCAAACAGACCCTCTTTTGATAGCTTTTCCTTTAGTTCAGCCAAAGCCTGATAAAGCGCACCAACCCCGTCAGGTTCCATATGTTCTACATAAATTTGATAGGACCCGCCATTTTCATATAATGAAATTCTGCCGACAACGAGCACTTTCATACCTTCCTTCGGCTGAAATTTCAATTTTTGAAAGGCAGATTTAAACATAATTGCAGATATTTTAGCACGGTCATCTTTCAAGCTGAAATACTGATGAGCATTTGCCCTCAATCGAAAATTGGAGATTTCTCCAGTCAGATAGACACGCCCCAGATAAGGATCTGCATCAAATTTACGCTTCAAATATTTAGTTAATGCAGTCACTGTTAAATATTGCTGCGTCATTACGTTCCTCTTCTCTTTTTTGATACTGCCTGTATTATTTTACCAGTCTGCCCTATCTGCAAACCAAATGAGCAGGTACTGGATTGATACGAGGCCAGTCATTCAATTATCCTGTTCCTCTATCGAATGAAGCAATACAGTTTTTATTATTCTAATATAGAATGATTGACTGTTAAATTATTTTTACTTTGAATATACGGATTTTTATATACGAAGAAAGATATTCTTACTTAACTTATTCGCTTTGCTGCTTCGATGGTCTGATACATCAGCATGGTAATGGTCATTGGTCCGACTCCTTTAGGTACCGGTGTGATGAAGCCTGCTGTTTCAGAAACCTCATCAAATTTCACATCGCCAATAAGTTTGCCGTTTTCATCTCTGTTCATGCCAACATCAATGACCACCGCACCAGGCTTCACGAACTCTTTTGTTATAAAATGCCCTCTCCCAATGGCTACTACTAGTATATCTGCTTCACGGGTAAGCTCCGCCAGATTTTTTGTCTTGGAATGTGCAATAGTGACAGTAGCACTTTTCATCAACAGCAACTGTGCCATTGGTTTACCGACAATATTACTGCGACCAATGACCACAGCTCGTTTCCCTTCAAGATCAATATCATAAGCTTCAAACATTTTCATAATGCCATAAGGTGTACAAGGAATCATTGTTGGTTTTCCAATAAACAGATGACCAAGATTCACCGGATGAAAACCGTCTACATCCTTTGCCGGATCAATCGCCAGCAATACTTTGTCTTCATCAATATGCTTTGGGAGAGGCAGCTGAACCAGTATCCCGTGAAAATTTTTATCCTGATTATATTGCTCAATTTTGCCAAGCAGTTCTTCTTCTGTGATTGTCTCCGGCAATTGCTCCACCTTTGAATGAATGCCGATACGGGCTGCTGCCAGATCCTTGTTTTTCACATAAGTCTGACTGGCGTGATTTTCGCCAACCAGCAAAACAACAATACCCGGAGTAATCCCGCTTTCTTGCAGCTTACTTACTTCATTTTTCATTTCTTCCTGCATTTTATCTGCCAGTTCCCGGCCGTTGATTAATTGCCCCATGTTCATACTCCTCCTGTTTTTTAACAACCGGTCAGCACTTGACTGTACCGGTAATGAATAATATATTGTTCTTTTTCCCCTATTTCTATAAGTAAACAATAAAATGAGATTTGTCATCTGATTTTTTCGATCCTTAAACAACCTGTTTTTCTGCCTTCATCAGCCGGCTATTCTAAAAAAAGATACGATCTACTTTCTTCCCAAATTTTTCAATGCTTTTATTCTAGCATAATTTCAGGTTGCTTGACACTATAAGTAACAGTCTTTCGTTAGAAAAAGACATGACTAATGTTCAGCAGAATCGGTTCAAGAAATTGAAAAACTTCCCTCTCAATAGCAGCAAGCGTAACCAAGTACTGACTGAGCATAAGGGAAGTCATTCATTTTTTTATCAAGTTATTCCTGCAGACCCTTCATAACATTAGACAGCACGCCGTTAATAAATTTTCTTGAACTGTCATCACTGTATTTTTTAGCCAACTCAAGTGCTTCATTCAGCGCAACAGTATTCGGAACGTCTGCTGCGTACTTCATTTCAAAGATGGCAATTCGCAGGATAATCAGATCCAGTTTTGCAATGCGCTGAATCGTCCAGTTTTTACCTAAATGACCTTGAATCAGCTGATCCAGCTCCTCTTTCTTTTCACAGACGCCGCCAACCAGTACATCAAGATAGACAGGGACAAATTCTTCTCCATCTTCGCTGATCATTTCGCCATGATCCAGTTCAAGAGCATTTGTAATTGCATCCTGCTTTGTCAGGTCGCTGTTAAAGTCTAAAGGAAAAAGAGCCTGAAGGGCTTTTTCTCTAATCTCATGTCGAGTAAATGCTTCTTTACTCATTCTCTTCCCCATCCTCCGGGAAAAGTTCTGAAAAATCAGGTTCAGGCAGCTTTTCCGGAATAACCGCCACAACATGAATATTCACTTCAATTAGATCAATATCTGTCATAAACAGTACCTGCTGTTTTACACGCTCCTGCATTTCCAGCGCTGCTTTAGGTACAGACACACCATATTCCAAGTAACAGTAGATATCCACTTTCAGTCCATCTTCTTCCTGATTCAGATAGACACCTTTCCCATGTGCTGCACGTCCCAGAAATTCTGTTACGTTATTAGCAAAAGTACCTCGCATGCCATAGACACCATCAATTTTTGATGCGGCAATACCAATAATTACTTCAATGACCTCCGGAGCAATAACTATTTCGCCCAAAGCGTCTTTTGTATCAATAATAAGATTTCTTTCTTCTGCCATTATAAATCCTCCTGTCCTTTATGCCCGTGACACATAACTTCCGTCTGCTGTATTAACAATCAGCCGATCTCCCTGATTAACAAAGAACGGCACATTCACAACAACACCCGTTTCCATAGTTGCAGGTTTTGATCCTCCAGAAGAAGTATCTCCTTTAATGTTCGGGTCAGTAGATGTTACTTCCAATGTCACTGTATTCGGTAAATCAACACCAAGAATTTCAGAACCAAACATAATGATACTCAATTCCATATTTTCCAGCATGTATTTTAGTTCATCCTGAATTTGTTCTTCAGGAATTTCAATCTGTTCATACGTTTCCAGATCCATAAACACATGGCTTTCGCCGTTTTCATACAAATAGTGCATTTTACGGTTATCAATTTGAGCTTTTGCCACTTTTTCACCTGCACGAAACGTTTTTTCCTGAACGCCGCCTGTACGAAGATTTTTTAACTTCGAACGGACAAAAGCAGCTCCTTTACCAGGCTTCACATGCTGAAAATCTACTACACGCCAGATTGCTCCATCTACTTCAATGGTCAGCCCAGTTTTGAAATCATTAACAGAAATCATTTGGTTCCTCCTTCATCTACTCAGTCAATACGGCTGACTGAACAGCTAAACATCTGTCTTTTTACTCGTTCCTAGTTTAACATTAAACAAGCGACTACGCCACCAGAAAAAACGCTGAAGCTCCTTCTCTGAATGTAAAAGACACTAGACATTTTTTTATAGAACAGCCCATTCATTTCTTCCTTAAATCAGTCGGATTCAGCATTTGCTATAAAATAATCAGTTCTTTCGGTGAATGAGTCAGAACACGATTTCCTTCTGGAGTAATCAACAGGTCATCCTCAATACGAACGCCGCCCAGTCCCGGGATGTAAATTCCAGGCTCATCAGTTATCACATTTCCTACAGTAAACTGCACATCTGCTTTAAATGAGACATTTGGACCTTCATGAATTTCCAGTCCGATTCCGTGTCCGGTGCTGTGTCCAAAGGCTTCTTCATAACCATAGGAAGCAATGTGATTACGTGCTACTGCATCCAGCTGAAAACCGGTTAAGCCTGGCTTCGCTTCTTCCAAAACTTTTAACTGAGCTTCCAGTACAATTTCATAAATCTCTTTCAGTTTCGGATCAGGCTCTCCAATAGCGAAGGTTCGTGTCATATCAGATACATAGCCTTGATAGTAACAGCCAAAATCAAGAGTAATTAAATCTCCTTTTTCAATCAGCTTATCGCTGGCTACACCATGAGGCATAGCTGAACGGACACCGCTGGCTACAATCGTATCAAACGAAACACCGGAAGCTCCTAAAGAACGCATATAAAAATCCATTTGATTTGCCACTTCAATCTCGGTCATTCCCGGTTTAATCACTTTCAGAATATGTTCATAGGCAGAATCAGCTATGTTGCAGGCCTGTTGAATCGTTGCGATTTCATCTTCATCTTTCACTTCTCTCAGAGCCTCAATCATCCCTGCCACTGGAATTAGCTCACAGGATAAAATTTCCTCCAACACACTATATTCAGCAAAGCTCACATGGGTCTCTTCAAAAGCCAGATTGGAAAGCTCTTCTTTTTCTGCCAGCTCCATTACTTCATCGAAAATAGATCCGGTATTTTTAACGATTTCAAACCCCTGCGCCTGTTCTGCTGCCTGTTCCGTATAACGAAAATCAGTAATAAAAAATGCTTTGTCTAAAGTAACAACAGCAAATCCGGTCGTTCCTGTAAAATTAGTTAAATAACGTAAATTGTACTTACTTGTAACCAGAAATGCAGCGATATTGTTTTTCTTCATTTCCTGTCTCAACTTGTTGACTCTTGCAATCATAGCCTGTTCCTTCTTTCCTGTAATAGTTGCTTCTATTTATTATATCAAAGATCAAATATGAAACAACTTTGAGCAGCTTGACAGCAGAGAGAAGACTAAAAAAACATTTCCTTTATCTGAAAATACCAGAAGTTTACTAACAATAAAAAAATCTGAAAAAAATGCTTCTCCACTTCTTTATTTTTTAGTATGATTTACTAAGTTACTCTAAAGATTTTCTGTAAAATAGAACGTACCTGTAATTCTTTTATATACTGGATAGGGATAAAAATGATCAACTCAAAAGAATCTATCAAAAACTGACCGATTAATTAACTGAGAGCTTTGACAAAAAACCGCCAGCTTTGAATGCTCTGGCGATAAAGAGTACAGCAAAGAAACGTATCAGAGCAACTATTCCAGCTCAATGCTGCTCATTGTAATGCGTTCGCTTCCTCACCAAAAATAACATGATTATGTTATTGCAAAGAGAGACAAAAACAGGGTATAAATCCTTTCATATCAAGGATTTTAAGGTTTCAGGGAATATATTTTTAATCACCAAAAAAATGAAAGGAGAGCCATTGATGAAAAGACTATTACTGACATTTCTTAGTATTGTCGTTCTAGGCATCGCTCTGGCAGGCTACGCCTTTTTTATAGAACCCAAAAGAATTACGATTAATCATCATTCCCTAGGTACCAACACCGGACAGACACCGGTAAAAGTACTGCAGCTCTCCGATATTCATTTGAAAAAAGATTATTCTACCGAACAATTGAAAAAAATCGTGACTGCTGCAAATAACGAAGAACCAGATATCATTGTATTTACTGGTGATCTATTTGATAATTTCGCTAAATATGGACCCATTAACGAAACCATTGCTCTGATGAATGAGTTAAAGGCTCCTCTCGGGAAATTTGCAATTTGGGGAAATCATGATTACGGTGGGGGAGCTCATTCTGTCTATCCGAATATTTGGAGCAGCAGCGGGTTTCATCTGCTGAAAAATACTGGAACAACTATACAGACAGCCGATAACAAAATGATCTATCTGACCGGTATTGATGATGCTATGTTCGGCACGCCTTCAATTGAAGAAGCAATACAAAACCGCCGCAATGCTGATTATACAATTCTTCTCAGTCATGAACCAGATGTTGTGGACACTGCTGTAAACTATGACATTTCTTTGATACTGAGCGGTCACAGCCATGGCGGACAGGTAAATATTCCTTTTATACCAGTCACCAATGTCCTTGCTGAAAAGTATACAAAAGGATTCTACGCACTTAATGCACAGACCACATTGTATGTAAACACCGGGCTGGGCACTACATTAATTTCTGCCCGTTTCAGAGTCCCACCGGAAATCGCGGTCTTTCAGCTTTATATTTAATTACACTCCATTTACAGATCAAAACAGACTGAAAAACATTGCTTTCACAATATTTTTCAGTCTGTTTTTTTCCAGGTCCCAGCTTATACAATGACATCCTGTGTTTGCTTATTCATATGAATTTTAGCTGTCCATGTCTCAAAAACAACAATAACCGGATACTCATGATTCAGTTCTTTCTGATAAGCTGTAAGGTTCGAGTCCAGGTCATTTTCGGAATCTACAGGCTCTATAGAAAATTTCCCTTTTAAAGAAATACTTTCATGATCTGATTCATCATAGCAGCAAACTGAACCTGTGGCATCTCGCATAATATTCCTTACTGTCTCACCGTTCTCATTAAGATAAAAGTACATTTTTAATAATCCTATACGCCATAATGGCCGAGAAACTGTAATCACAGTTGGAAATCCGCGATAATCAAGTGTAGCGAGCAAAAAAACTGTGCTTGAATTTAGTAAGTGATTAATCTGATCATGAACTTCCATATAACCGCTCCTCCTTGTAACCTTTATTTCTTATTATACCAATGATTTTCCATTAGTAGAAAAAAAGAGTCCCTTATTTTTTCCCAGTCAGTCAAATTAATTTATCAATTGTGCCGCTTTTTGTTATAATCACAGTATTCTTTTAGATTTCAGGAGGGTATTCCATGTTTTTTGAACACATTCACCATACTGCAGTTAATGCATCCAATTATGAAAAAACAGTCCAATTTTATGTAAATATACTTGGTTTTTCCATTATTCGGGAAAACAAACGTCCGGAAAAAAATGATATTAAGCTGGATCTTCAACTAGGTAATCAGGAGCTTGAAGTATTTGTCAGCGATGTCTTTCCTGAGCGTCCCTCCTATCCAGAAGCACTGGGCTTGCGTCATCTAGCTTTCAAAGTGGTGGATGTACCGAAAGTCTGCGCATATCTTGAATCAAAAGGAGTCGCCTGCGAACCGATACGTACAGATGATTTTACCGGTGAAAGAATGACCTTTTTCTTTGATCCAGACGGATTGCCATTGGAAATTCATGAATAAAACAGATACTCATAAGTGCTGTTGAGAGGTGAAAGAAGTTCCATCTCCTATTGTTTTTAATGGAGCTTCCGAGACATGTTTGGAACAAAGAAGAACTTTTTGAAAGTGTTTGAGGCTGGGATGCTCTGGACAAAGAAGTCTGGATAGCAGTCATTCATATTAAACCCATTCATAAAAAATGTAAATCTTTCTATTTCGCCAATCGAAATTCTTTGAGACAGCGGATACTGATTTAATTGGGAAAAATAATTGGAAAAAGCCAGAATAAGCCTTTAATGAGTTGAACATTGCTGAAAGACATATCCGCCTATCTCTTTTGACAATAAAAAAGGTTGGAAGCAGAGTTTGCTGCATGCATTATTTTCCTTCATTGGTTGTTCAATACAATTTTTGAAAAATAAGCGCTCAACTGGCTCTATAAACAAAAACGTTCAAAGGCTCTGAGAAAAAGCCTTTGAACGTTTTTGTTTACAGCCGGACAGCCGTTTTTCAGGGCTGTCCGCTGCATTAATATTTATTAGAAAAGAATCAGGAGTTTTTACACACAAAATTAATTACACAGTTTCTCTTGATTTTCGAATAAAGATAACTCCCATCACTACTCCGATAATTCCAAGGATACGATAAGCCATTTGGTCCGTCTCGCCGGTCTTAGGGTAGCTGCCCTCTGGTTTCTTAGTTGCTGTTGAATCAGTAGTGGAAACAGCTGTTGTTGAATCCGTTGCAGAAGAACTTATTTCAGACGTTGTCGACTCTTCCATAAACTTATCATAAACATAAGTAACATGCTGATCTTCTTCTGTAAACTTTCCAGAATTATTTTCAGGAGTTTCAATCAATTGATATCCGTCAAATGCTTTTGTTTCCGTTTGATAAGCAGCTCCAATTACTCCGACAATTTCCACATCATCCGCCAGCTTCTCGCCATTTTTTGTAACATAGCTGATCCGTACTTTTCCAATCAATGCGGCAGGATTATCCAGCAGATAGGTCATCGTGATTTCCTGTGGCGAATACTTGAATACTCCGGAGATCACTTTTATTTCGGAATAATAGCCTTCAATTTCAGGACTGCTGATTTCAAATGCTGTACCGACCTCTCCTGAATAAACTTTTTTCTCAGCTAAAAGCTGACCCGCTGCATCTTTCAAAGCAACTGTAATTTCCCCGGCTTTATCATAAACTTCAGGCAACTCATAAACCATCTGTGTATTATATACTTTTCCATCTGGTACGATTCTCTGTCCCACATTCAGATAGCTGATACGTTCCATATGAGCGAATGCTGCATTGGTATAGATATTAAAAGCAACCGTTTCTCCCGGCAGAACAAATGCAACTCCTATTTCAGACAAATCCAGAGTTTGAGTAGTATGCTTTTCCGGAAGAGCAGCATCAGTGACTGCCAAGGATAAGCTGTATTGCTCTCCATCCACAGGCAGAATAATTACTGGATTTTTCAGTGTTTTATTATTCTTTTCTGTTGCTGCTAAAACGACATCCGTTTCTTTCAAAACTTCATTATTAGTAAGAGTTACTTTATAGCCTTCGTTTCCATCAGTAAGCGGTATCACCGAAGATTCAACAGCTAATGGCAGATATTGTAATTCTCTTGAAGGAAGAGCTATTCCAGTAAACAACCCATTGTAGATAGCTGTTGTCAGTGTATCTCGCTTCTCACTTTCAGTGCTGGATGGTGCATCCTGTGATTGCATCCAGGTTATCATCCCGCCCAGTCCGTTTTCACGAATATAGTTTGTTTTCTCCTGAATGGAGCGGATACTATCATAGGTAAAGAATACTTTTGATTCTTTGCTGTACATATAAGAAGCTTTAGATTCCTCATCCCAGTATTCGGTCAAATCAGGATACTTCACTTTTAGCTGATCAAAGGAACGATAAGCCCAGATCCCGCCATTTCGTCCACCGTCACCGTTTATCAGAGGTTTTTCGTTTTCAGCACCACGGCTTTCGCCTCCATCCGCATCTGTTGTAGCAAAATCTGCACTTCCAAATAATCCAGGCAGATTTACCGGATCTGGTCCGTCATTCTCTACATTTCCCCAACCTCTGCTGTAAAAAGCAGCCCCAATCACAATTTTTTCAGGTATCGCACCATTACTTAAAAAGAATTTCACACTGTCATCCGTACTGAATGACCAGGGTTTACCATCTCCTTGAGGCGCTTTGGAGCTCGTATATAATCCAGTGTGATGATTGGTGGCATTTTCCCAGGCGCCATGGATATCATAAGTCATTAAGTTGGCATAATCAACGACTTTAAAGACCTCGGCTATATCCGTTCCCTTGTTTAAAGTATACGGTCCGGCCGCCAATGCCACTGAAAGCTCGTAGGTTTTACCCGTTTTTTGCCCTAATGTATCCAATCCTGCTCTCAACTCTTTTAATAAAATGACAAAGTTTTCCCGATCTGCCTCAGAAGCATCCGGTGTTCCCTCATCTTCCTTGCTGTCAACCAAATCTGGCGCTCGCACGCTTCCCGGATACTCCCAATCAATATCAAGAAAATCCATTTGATTGTATTCAACAAAAGCAAGCAGATTATCTACCAGTTTCTTTCGATATGTGTCATTTTGTGCATTAAGCGCAAAGTCTCCGGATTTTGTCCAGCCGCCAACAGAAATACCTACTTTTAAATTTGAATTTCTCAGACGAAGCTCCTGCAATGCATTCAGCAAACCAGCATTTGGTGCGTATTCTTCTACGCTATTGTTTCCTCCGTTTGTACCTAAAGCAGCAAACTCATCGGTCCATTCCAGATTTCCTTCTACATCAAAATCTAAAAAAGCAAAATTTAAATGAGTTAATTTTTCAGCTGGAATATCTTTGGGAAAAAAATTCCCTTCACTGTCTTCAATCGACCAGTCGCCATAATACATCACGTTTCGATAAGAAAGTTGTGATTCCTCTGCGTAGGCTTGCTTATCTGGAGACATGCTTGAAAATGACACACCAAATAAAATAATTCCTAACATCCTCATTATCAAAGAGACGAGTTTACTTTTCTTTTTAACCATAGTTTATCCCCCAATATCTTTTTGTTTGCGCTTTCAAACATAGTTTAGCATACTGCCTGCACATTTGAAACATTATAATGTAATGAAGTTGCTTTTTGGCAAAATAAAAAAGTTGAAACAACCTATCTTCGGGTTTGTTTCAACTTTAAATGCAGTCATTATTTATTATGCAGTTTACCAAGTTTTTACAGGATTTCCTGTTTCGCTCTGTTTTCACTGTCAGTCCCTAGCTCCTTTACCCGTCCGCCGATCTTTTCAGCAAACATTTCTGCCTGTCGCATATCTTTAAATCTTCGTGCACATTCTTTGTCTCTGGTTCGTCGTCCATTCGTACTGATATATCCATGCAGTACTTTTACAGTATACATAATTGGTTAATTCCTTTCTTTTTTATTTACAATAATCTCTAAAATACTGAAACTACTGTCTTTATGCTTTGAAGATACACAATTCTTGCTTAAAATGCAATGTTTTCGCTCGATAAATAAAAATAATTTAATAATTGCAACTTATTACTAAGAGTTTTCAAATTTTAAATTTCGATTACCCTAAAAAATTATCAACCAATCCCGATTTGATATAAACAGCAGATAATGCCGGTGACTGGATTATCTTGTTTATGGATGAGAAAAAAATGTACAATGACGACATGAAGTATGGAGCTAACTATCAAAAAAAGACTGTCTCGATTGGTCTGTTAACATACAAAAAAGAGGAGTAATTACTTAACTATCCTCCTTTTTATATCAATATCCCGCATATCCTCAAAGACACTTATTTATAAGTCGGCATTAGCTTGGCATAATTAATTACTGTTCTTTCAGTCTTCTCTACCGGGATTTTAATTCCTTTCACACTAATTACTGCAGAATTAACCCTCAGCACTTCTATTTTTCCACTTCTTATTTCCTTCTTATAGATAAATGATACTTCTTGTCCCTCATGAAACGCTTTACTCTTCTCAGAAAATTCTTCTTTTTTACTCCAGTAGTAACTCATAAGATAGCCTCTTTTCTTTATTTTCTTTGAATCTTACCTTAACAAATTGCTTAGCAGCTTCACTATTCATAAAGATGAAAACAGACGATACAACCATTTGAATTAGTTGACAATAATTATTTTACAAAACATTAGATAAACGACATTGTGCAATGGCCCACTCAATATTGGGAAATGACAAAAAGTTTATATCATAAATAAATTTTTTGTCTGACAATTGTCTGATTGTCTTTAGCCCAGCTGCGATGTATCGAACGGTGATTAGCCTGTTCGATCGTTTATTTAACATCGCCTTTCTTTTGGTAGAGTATAACATGGAATCAGATACATACACTTTTACAGGATACAACTTTTTCATATTATTACCTCTTCCTGCCACTACCTTAGTATAGCATGTATTTGTGAAGAAACTAAGGACAAGCAACATCTGACAGGTTATTCAATTGGCTTTCAGCATTCATAAGCCTAGAATAAATCACTGGAATGAATGTTTCACATTCAATGGTTGTCATTCGTCTAGCATTCTACTGGATCAAGAGGGCAGACTCCATTCAAAGATTGTCGTCTGCCAAGCAGCAAACAAAAAAATGCCACAGCCGAAAAACTAGCTAAATTTGCTAATTTCTAAGCCTATGGTATTCAATCACCTTGTTATGAAAAGAAAAATGAGGTTGGGACAAACACTCATGAGGGCTATCGCCCACACCAAACAGAATGAAAAGAAAAAATGATCGACCTACACGCTATTTCCTGTCATACTAAAGAGGACAGAAGGGCTTGTAGGTCGATCACTTAT
>NZ_JAJDJV010000018.1:0-63232 GCF_020567625.1 Enterococcus sp. BWT-B8
CTCAGTTTGCGTCATCGTGAGTTCATCCTTTATTGATTGGTGTAAGAACCTCAATAATACATGAAATGTTGCGATGACGTTTTTTTATTTTTCTAGGTGGCTAAGTTCATTATAAAATCCGCCTAAAATAATTTTTCGTGAAAACTCCAAAACTTCATCCAAAGTTATTCGGACCAGACCTTTTTTACCAGCCGTGGTACACTTATAAAGTTAGGAACCGGAATAACCGTTTTGTTTGTATTCAGAAAAACGATGGGAGATGAAGGATATTGAAAAGAGACCGGCAACAGCTTTTTTTTATCTTGTTACTGTTTGTTTTATTTGCGTTAACCAATCTTTTATTATTGTTCTTTGGTGAATCTCCTCGAGGCATTTTGCTTAATCTGATTTCCGGTCTAGCCTTTACACCAGTAGAGGTTTATGCCACTGTTTTTTTTCTGGAAGGCTTTTTACGAAAGCGGGAAGAAAAGATAGAAGAGTTACGGGAAGATACAGACTATTTTTCCATCGCTAAAGAAGAACAGGTACAGCTCATCTGGACAATTAAATATTGCTTGCTGGAAAACTTTTCAACAAACACTTATGAAGATGTTGATGCAGCATTTTACAACTTATATGCCCATCGGAAAACCGCACTTTCCGCTCAATTCTGGGAGAGCACACTGTTGGCCGAGCATTTAACTCCTTCAATGAAATCATACAATTTGGAACTCCTCGGAAAGAATCTCTCTCATCTTTCCGCTCTGGAGCTTTCAACAGAAATCGGCAACTATATGCGAAAGGAGATTACTGATTTTTATGCGATTTACTTAAAATTTATTCCTTTGGATATTTTTAAAGAGCTTCACGGTATCTATAAATCCGTTGAGGTCAGTATTTTATTCAGCGACAACGCCTATCTTCTCCAAACTAAACAAGAGCTTATAGAAAAACAAAAGATGAAAGAGCTGACTTCGGAAGAATACGAAAAACTGGCACAAATTTCTCAAACCTTACTGGCAGATATTTACCGACATATGCAGAATATTTCTGCAATGACGATGGAACACTATACTAAGCTGGCAAATGATGAGTAAAATTAAGCCAAAGAAAAGCAAAACGTTACGTGAACAGAAAATGCAGCTTGAAACAAAAGAACTGCCCCCAAAATATGCTGGGAGGCAGTTCTTTTCAACTATTGAAATTTGGTCATCCGTTTATAATTTAATTGTCCACGCCATTCTTTTCACATAACAATTGAAGCTTGTAGATAACACATACTAAGATATAGCAAAACCATTTTTCCATTACCATCCATGAATAGGTAACTAAACCCAAATTACCTGCTTCCACTAATTAAAAATGGCGGCTACTATCCAATTTTCCGGTTTGTATATTCATTCATATTTTTATTTGATTTCCAAAAATAAATCTGCCTCTTTTAAAATCTGCTGCATTCCTTCCATACTTGGAATGTGTCCACTCCTTTCAATTATTTTTGCACTTAAATTAGAGTTTTTACTATTATTCACGAAGGATTTAACCATCATCGTTGAAGTTACACTATCAGTATCTCCTTGTAAAATACGGTATGGTACCTGCATGTTCTTTAACTCTTCAGTTAAATTTACATTCATTAAATCTGTCAATAACCCTCTATTTCTCATACTTCTGTTTATAATTGCAGCTCTTGCATCTTTCAATGTATAATCTGGACTGTTTAAAATTCCTAATAATAATTTACTTAATGACATCTTTTCCCCTTCTTTTGAAAGATATCCGTCTGTATATTTTCGAATCCACCCCATAACTTTCTCTAAATCTTCTATTGTTTTTGGTTCTTTTTCCCACATTGACTTTAATTGTCGCTTTTTCTTCTCAGACATTTTAGCATTCAGTAACGTACCAAATGTTTCCTCATTAAATGCCAGTTCCTTTAGCACCTGCCCGTATATAAGTACTTTATCCACTAAATGCGGGGCTTTTTCAGCTGCTTTAGCTGCCAGAATAGACCCCCAGGATATACCAAAAAGAGTAATCTGATTTTCAGGGAATTTCTTTTTGACCTTTGTAACTAAATCTATAGTCATATTTACAAAATTGTTAATCTTAAAATTTTTGTCTAACCTGCAATTGTTAATCCCGCATCCCAACTGATCCCAATATACCATTATAAATTTATCTGTAAATTCTGGAAACATCCCCCGGCTTCCCGCACAAAAAGGAAAAGGTACTCCAGGCCCGCCATGTAAAAAAATCACAACTGGATTTGTCGCCTTCTTTCCCTCCATCAATATCTTCTGTCTGTACCCTGCCAAGGAATATATCGCTATTTCTGATATTCCATTGTTCTGTATTATTTTTTTTCTCTTTTTATTCATCTTGATCACCTTACTTTTCTTTGATAGTTTTTGTATTCTTTTGAACAAAGCTCTTTAACATTCTTCACTGGCGATTTAACTATCTAAACCATTTAGTAATTAGATGCCTCATTACCATAATTATCTATTTAATCATTAATTTTAAGGCTCTGATATGAAGTTGTTGGATGCTGTTATATCGTTTTTAATAAGCAGCCTAATGTGTTGACCGATCAAAATCTAAGTTATGCGCCAATATAAATGAACAGCTGCTCCTATTAGGAGATGAATACTTCACATTCAAAGATTGTCATACGCATACAGCTATCTCTTCGTAACTGAAGTCAATCAGTTAACAAAATATGAATTCTCTTAATTTTCTGAACAATCAGCGGATGTTCTTCTCTCAGCAGTTTTTCCAAGTACTCAAATAGTTGTTTATGATTTTCAATCTCGTAAAATTCACGAATACTTTTGCTTTTACCATGAAGGAGTCCTTCTAAAATGACAGAAATTGTCTGAGGCAAAGAAATCGTATTTCCCTTCTAGCACACTGGGATGCATATGCCATTCGAACAAGAACATCATTCAAATAATCTTGTGAGCGATTCGGACTTCATCCTATCTTTTTCAAGTCATTACTGTTCTTAATTATACAACAATCTATTTATCAAAACAGAGATTAAGCGAGATACTGATTCAGATTTATAACCCAAGCAGGCTTTTCACCGTCAAAACAGCCGTATCCATTCATTCGGATACGGCTGATCTTCCAATATACATTATGCACGTTTAAACTTTTTCTATATACCCCGATCATGGTTGGCTGCTTTACTCCCTGAGTTGATATCTTTCTTTTCTGCCGCAGTATACACTAGTGTCTACAGCTCAAATACCTTTATCAAATCAGCAGCAACTGGCGAATGATCTTCATTCGTTTCCATAATATCCGCCATATATTCCCACCATTTTTGATTAATCTCTGCAGCAGCTGTTTCCTGCCAACGTTGTTCATCTTCTATTTCCAGATAAGCAAACAACTGGCTGGTTTCCTTTTCTAAAAAAATGGAGTAGCTGATTGCCCCGTATTCATTAAGCATCCGACGCATCTCCGGCCAGAGTTGGGCGTGCCGTTGTTCATATTCCTGGTGTTTATCAGGGTAGACCTGCATAACAAACGCTTTTTTCACCTTTCAACTGCTCCTCTCCTGTATATCTCTTTATCTATGAGACTGGTTATTTCTTCTCCACTTCCCAATACTCTATAAAACAAACTTACCATTTTATAAGATGCCCTGTCTCCTTTCATTAATCAGCTTAAGTCCTCTGGCTGCTCCATCATCTTTAGTCTCCTCCAGAACAACATAGGAAAGTGGGCGGTACTTTTCAATGATTTCAAGAATTGCCAGATAGTTGATCCGTCCTTCTCCAAGATTTACAGGAACAATTCGATCCTTTTGAATTTCAAAATCCTTCAAGTGGACAGCAACAATTTTTTCACCAAAGCTTTCAAAGGCTTCCTTAACAATCCCAACTTGCTCCTGATCATTGCCGCTGTGAATCAAATTGGTAGGATCTAAAATAATACCCAGATAATCAGATTTAACAGCCGTCAAAAGCTGTTTCACCCGCTCAACGGAATACAGCGGATGATTTAGCCCAGGTTCAATCCCAACCATCATCTGATACTTCTCGCCAGTCTCAACCAGACGTTTAATGACGGAAACCAGGTCTTCAAAGGCTTCTTCAGTAAAGTTTTTTTCAGTATAGTATATCTCCGGCAGGACACAGCCGGTTTCAGATGCAACCATTGAAGCACCAAAATAGTGTGCATACTTCAGATATGCTTCAAAGCGCTGCAGCAGGCTCTCTCTTTGAATAGGATCAGGATGAAGCATGTTGATGTAACAACTTAGAAGTCCCACCTCAACTCCCTTCTCGGCCAGCTTGCGTTTTATGAACCGACCCATTCCGGGATTCAATTTATCTGCTCCAGACCATTCCGGAAAAGAGATTCCCAGTGCCAGCTGTAGAGAATAAATGCCCTGAGCTGCTGCTTGTTCTGCCATTTCTTCAATCGTGTTGCATGTTGTCAGATCATGTCCGCGAATCGCATAATTTAACATGTCTTTCCCTCCTAGTCTGAGCATTTCAGCAGCAAGGTTTCATACGCCTGCAGCTGATGCGCTCCCATGGAAAGCAATACTCCGCTCTCCATTTCCATTTCCTTAATCAGTTGATACTCTGCAGACACTCCGCTTAAATTGACCAGATAGAATTGCCGTACACCTGTTTCCTGTTCAATTCGCTGATATTTGACCAGACCATCAGATATCTGCACATACGCAATATCCCGATCATGACACCTGATTTCCTTCATCACAAACTGCTGCCAAGAGGTGGAACTGTTCAGGTTTTCAGGTA
Organism: Enterococcus sp. BWT-B8; assembly: GCF_020567625.1. Classification (NCBI taxonomy): domain Bacteria; kingdom Bacillati; phylum Bacillota; class Bacilli; order Lactobacillales; family Enterococcaceae; genus Enterococcus; species Enterococcus sp. BWT-B8. Next base: position 4,764 of record NZ_JAJDJV010000018.1, read on the forward strand.
AACCACCTAAATAAAAAACTTCGCCAGTACCCACAGGACGTTTCGCCCACATCGCATTTCCTTCAGCAGTTCGCCGCAGAACTTGCCATTTATCAGTCAGAGTCAGAACAGAGACCAAGCCTGCCAATACTTCCTCTGAATTTTCCAACAAACAGGGCTGCTCTTTAGAAGTCGCAAACTGCAGTATATTCTCAACCTCAAGCCAGTCACCAAGCCGATCCAGACCATTATGCTCCGGCCAGGTCAGCATCTCCGTACGATCGCCAGTCAGCGGACCAAAAACAATGCGCCCACCGTCTTCAGCAAAAGCTTTCAGCTTTTCCAGCAGCGTCTGACTGATATAGCGGATAAACGGAACCAGCAATATTTCAAAGGAACCGAAATCGCTGCTTTCCTGTATAACCTCCGCCGACACCCCCTGATGAATCAGAGAGCCGTAGTACTCTGTGATCAAGCTGCGATAATCATAGATACCTCCAGATTCAATTGTAAAAAATCGTTTGGCACAATCGGAATAAATCAGCCCGATTGTCGCCGGCTGATGGATACTGCATAACAGTTGAGGCTTAAGCTGCTGCAGCATCTTTCCAATCTCCGCCACTTCCTGATAACCTTTCCCCGGTTTGCCCCAAGGAGTCACGACAGTACTGTGCGGCTGCTCAACACCGAAGCGATGGCCACGGAAATGCCAGTAACAAAAGCTTCTCAGTCCGCCTGCAAAACCGGCAAATGCCTCAGCAGTCAGATAACCATTAGGATGCGGAGCAATGTAGTTTTCGATATGTCCAGCATGCGACGTACTCGTCTCCAGCAGCATTACTTCCGATACATCTGTTTTCACATTTTTCCAAAGATCCAGATTTAATGTAAACCCGGGATAATTTGCTGCCGGTGCATAGGTATCAAAGGATACGAAATCCAACTCACTGAACAGCTCCTGATTTATCAGGTGAAAGCCCAATGCTGTATTATGAGTAATCGGTATATCCGTTTCCATACGAATCATATGACACAGCCCATGAGCAAATTCATTGAGAGATTCAGCAGTAAAGAGCCGAAACGCATTCATCAGGGAGGAGTTATGAACAAAGGGTGTTCTTAGCGGAAGCGGAATCTCAGCGAAAGAGGTGTATTCCTCACTCCAGATTTTAGTTCCCCACTGCTGGTTCAGATAGGCAATTCTTCCATATTCTGATTGAAGTGCTTTGTGCCACTTTTCCTGACAGGAACAACAGAAGCAAAGGTCCACATGACACTTAAATTCATTGTCCAGCTGAATCCCTATAATATTGTCAAACTCTTTTGTCAGTCGAGCAACTTTTCTGGTTAATAAATAAGCACGATGACGGAAGTACGCATGATTAGTGCAAACATGCTGACGGGAGCCATGTACCATAATAGTTTGATCCTGATTGTGAATACAGCGCTCTGGATGGTCCGCGGTCAGCCAGCGCGGCGGTGTAGGTGTTGGAATACAAAGAAGCACCTGAATCTCTGCTTCGTGATACCATTTCAGATAATGCCTCAGTGTTGAAAAATCATACACCCCTTCTTCGGGTTCCAGACTACTCCAGATAAACTCTCCAATACGAGCAAAATTCATGCCCAAGCACTTCATATGCTGAATATCTTCTTTGACAATCTCCTCCTCCCACAATTCAGGATACATACACGCACCGTAGTAGAGATCATCAAATAATGTCTCTGACCCGGATTCTCTTAATAAAGGCTGCAAACGTAAATACATATAATGTCCCAAAATATCTCCGCCTTTAACAGAAAAGCGCGTATCATCGTAACTGCCTCCGGGATAATTTGCTGCTTCTCCGGGAGCCAGCCAAGTGAAATAAGAACGGGTCTCTTCAATATTCGGTGAATAAGAATAATAGAAATAAGAATACTCATTCAAATCGATTAAGGGAATCTCCTGCTCCTTGGCCAACCTTTTAATTAACAAACACTCCCGCTCCAGGGTATGCTGAAGCATTCCTTCCTGAATTTCGTACCGTTCCGGCGGTGTACAAAGTACCGGTTGTCCACCTGCCTTCCGGGTAGTCAGCACCATTTGCTGCAGATTGCGATAATAATCATTAGGAGAAACTCCACTCATGAATTTTTGGTCGTTGTGCCCAAATTGAATGACTACAATATCATTGTTTTCGATTGCTTCAATCAGCTGCTCCCACCAACCTTCCTCTACGAAGGAGCGAGTAGTAGCACCTGACTTGGCAAAATTTTCCACTTGAATCTCCGGATGCTCTTCTTTCAATTTTTTGCTGAGTCCATCCCCCCAGCTGCTCATGGGATGATTTTGGGAACCATAGTGCGCAACGGTTGAATCTCCGGCTAACAAAATTTTCATAAGACCTTCCCTTCTTTAACAAATAATAAAGACCGGGACTTCGGTTTCAGTCCCGTCCCAGTCTTTTATCATGATCGTTTGTTTTGCTTACAGGCTGATCCCATAAGTCTGAAATGACTCAAGACAACTATCTGCAATGAATGCCAACCATTCCTTCTGCATGAGATCAAAGCCGATCGAATGGACAACCCGTTTGTACCATCATTTCCCGGAAAGTTCCAAAACAGCTCAAAGTTAGGAGCTTTTTTCTTGAAACTCCTCTGGCAGCCATCAAATAAAGTCATACAGATATTCCGAAAATGCTAAAACAACCAGCGATTGACCATAAGCCATGGAAGTCAACGGAATCGTCCGGTAGTAATCCAGATTCTCACCAATAGCAGTACCCACAGAAACCTGCTGCACCTCGCCGGAAGCTGCTACCTGATCAACCAGCGCCTGAATGGCACGTTCGCCGTTCATCTGATATTTCTCATCAATGTATCCTTTGCGCACAGCTTTTAGAATTCCGTATGCAAAGCCGGCAGTCGCCGAACTTTCCTCATAGCTTTGCGGTTCATTGATCAATGTGGACCACAGTCCGGATGCATGCTGATATTCAGCCAAGGCTGCTGCCTGCCGCTCCAGAGTATCAATAAGAAAGGCACGGAAACCATCTCCCGGCTTCAAATCCAGAATATCAATTACCTCGGGAATCGCTATTGTAATCCAACAGTTGCCCCGACCCCACAATGCTTCAGAAAAATTATGATTTCCCTCAAACGTCCAGCCATGGTACCATAACCCGCTCTTTCGATCCGTCAGGTATTTAATATGCAGCATAAACTGCCGCTTAACCTCTTCAAGATAATCATCACGTTGCAACAGTCGACCGATCTTGGCCAACGGCAGCACTGTCATCATCAGGGTATCATCCCACAATTGCTGGAAGCGTTCAGGTCCATAGGTGAGATGCTCGAACCCGTGCTCGCGGGTGCGCGGAAGCTTTTTCATCACCCATTCAGCCCATACTTCTAAATAAGGCAGATAACGTTGATCTCCTGTCTTTTCATACAGGAAAGCCATTGTCAGAAGAGGAGCCATCGTATTGACATTTTTGGGAGGGGCGCCCGTCTGCAGCTGTTTCTCAAACCATTCAAGAACCACCTGATATGCCTGCTCATCCTCTGTCAGCTCATAATACTTATACAAGCCGTATAACCCAACACCTTGAGGCCAGTTCCAGACATTCCAGCTCTTGTCATCAACGACTACATCCTCAAAATGTATAAAGAAATCTCCATTATCCTGAATCGTTGTAAGATTTTCGATAACCAGTGCTATTTTTTCCTGAATTATCTGTTTTGAAACAATATGTTCGACTACGTTGTGATCTTTTTTCATTCTATCAACCTTTCTTTACTTCAGCCCTGTAGTACTGATCCCTTCAACAATATATTTTTGAAACATGAAAAAGATAACCAGCACTGGAATCAGAGAAACAACTGACATGGCAAACATTGCGCCCCAGTTGGAGCTGCTTGAGGAATCGAGAAACTGCTTCAATGCAATAGAAACAGTGTAGCTTTCCGGTTTTGTCAAATACAGCATCGGACCAATCAGCTCTTCCCACTTCCAGTAAAAAGAGAAAATTGCTGAAGTTGCCAAAGCAGGCTTAATCAGAGGAAGGATAATCCGAAAAAAAGTTCCGATCCGGCCGCAACCGTCAATTTTTGCTGCTTCATCCAGGTCCGTTGGAATTCCCTTAATGAACTGCACCATCAGGAAAATAAAGAAGGCCTGTCCAAAATAAGAAGGAACGGTTACTGGTAAAATCGAATTGACCCAGTTCAGCCTATTGAACCACAGATATTGCGGTACCATAATAATTTCCTGAGGAAGCATCATGGTAACCAGTACACAGGCAAACCAGAAGCCCTTCCCTTTGAAAGGAATACGGGCAAATCCATAGGAGATAACCGCAGAGGAACAAACAGCCCCAACTGTAGCAATCAATGAGATTCTCAGTGAATTGCCTATATAGGTCAGGAAAGGCGTTCCTGCAATACCCTGAAAGCCCTTGGTGAAATTCGCCAGGGTCCATTCTCGCGGGAACAGCTCCGTGGCGTTTTTAAAGATATCCGTATTTGGTTTCAGTGAGCTGAAAATCAGCCAAAAAATCGGATAAAGCATCAGTAGGGCGATAATCAAAATACAGACATCAAAAATAATGCTTTGTTTTTTCACTTGTTGCATAATCTCCTATACCTCCTCTGATTCTGAGAATACCCAGAATTTTGATGACGCAAACAACACCAAGGTCACAAGCCCAATGATAATCAGTAAAATCCAGGCCAATGCCGATGCGTACCCCATCTTGAAATCATTGAAAGCCTTTTGATAGACATACAATGAGTAAACCAGGGTACCGTTTCGCGGAGCTCCGGTCCCATTCGAAATAATAAAGGCCGGTGTAAAGGTTAGAAATGATTGAATTGTCTGCATCACCAGATTAAAGAAAATGATCGGGGTCAGGCAAGGCAGTGTAATACCAAAAAACTGACGAATCTTACCGGCACCATCAATCTGGGCCGCTTCATAATAATCAATCGGAATGTTCTTCAACCCTGAAAGAAAGATCAGCATCGAAGAGCCGAACTGCCAGCCGGCCAGCAATACCAAAGTCAGAAGAGCTGTTCCGGGATTCTTAAAGAAATAAACCGGATCAATCCCGATTGATGTCAGTATTCCGTTAATCAGACCTGAATCGCCAAAGATGTTGCGCCACATGATGGAAACCGCCACACTTCCTCCAATGATTGATGGTATGTAAAACAGCACCCGGTATAAGCCGGAAAGTTTAGAGGGACGGTTAATCAGCATTGCGACCGCCAAGGCGATGACCAGACGCAGCGGAACTGCGGTAATTACATATTTAAGAGTGACACCCAGTGACTGACGAAATTTAGGGTCATCAAAAATAATTTTCTTGAAATTATCCAGCCCGCTAAATGTGGCTTCAGTCAGGAGATCATAATTGTGGAAAGCCATAAACAGGGAAATCCCCATTGGTACCACGATAAAGGTCAAAAAGCCGATAATAAAAGGGGATATAAACATATACCCCGATACTGTGTCCTGTTTTTGGGTGGAGAGGCGCCGGAAGCACCCACCTAACCCTTTGATCGAATTACTCATAGTTTTCATCGAATATCTCCTCAGCCTTCGCTGCAAAATCATCATACGCTTCCTTCGGCGTCATGGTCGCATAAGTGATTTCTGCGTACAGGTCTTTAAAGTGACTGTTCAACTCAGAATACCCTACCGGCGGTACAGGTGAAGCAGCGCCAACCATTGATTCGATTTTATCCAAATAATCAGAAGTTGCTTTTTCTGTCTCTGTCATTTCTTCATAAATCGCTTCTTTAGCTGCTGCATTCGCTGGAATTCCACGTTCGGTTCCAATGATCTTATTGGCTTCTTCATCATTTACAATAAAATCAACAAATTTCGCTGCGGCGTCCTTCTCCTTTGACGTTTCTGAAATAGAATAATAGAAGGTTGGACGGTAGTACATTGCTCCTGTTTTTTCTGCATCAAATGGCAGCTCAAGTGAGAACTCCACTCCGTCACTGGCAGACTCCTGATACGTTACGTACTGATTCGTCCATGTTTGTAAATACGCAGCTTCGCCCAAAGAGAATGGGTATTCATCGAAGCTCTTAAGATTGTTTACAACTTCTGCTGTCGGCAGAGCTCCAGATTCGGCAAGTTCTTGAATAGCTGTCATAAAGGTTACGAAGCTCTTCTCAGAAAAAGCCAGTTTGGGTTTGCCGTTTGAATCATATTTATACAGCTCTTCTCCTTGAGTACGCAGATAATACTGCAGTAAAACAGAGTTGTCAGAAACATCCATCCAACCGTATTTGCCGGTTGCTTTTTGGGTATCTGAAACAGATTTGACAAAATCATCAAATGTATACTTACTGAAATCCACCGTTGTTCCCGCTTCATCAGTAATTCCTTTGTTTACCAGCATGGACATGGCATTCATTGACGGTGCAATAGCATACAGCTTATCATTCATTGCTGCAGTTTCGATCAGAGATTCATTGATGTTGGAAATATCGATACCTCCGCCGTCTGCCACAAAATCTGTCAGGTCTGCAAGCTGATTTTTCTCTCCATACTGTGCCAGATAGGACGCATCCATCTGCATCACATCAGGCAGTTCACCGGCAGCTGATTTGGTCGCCAGCTTTTTCCAGTAATCATCCCAGGCACCATACTCATACTCAATATCGATATCCGGGTTCTGTTCCTCAAAAACTTCAATTGCGGCAATGTACTTTTCATGTCTGACTTCGGCTCCCCACCATGTAAAACTGATCTTTGTCTTATCATCGCCGGAAGCTGTCTTCTCTTTTTCCTCACTCCCTGAACCACAGGCTGCCAGTCCTAAAGCAAGTGCACTGATTCCTAAAAAAGCTAAGATTTTTCTTTTCATTTTTTGTTCCTCCTATAAGTCATACTTTCTCTCCGTGTCCGCTTACAACTTTGATTTTATGGCATTTCCTGTAGAATAAAAAGGAAAAAATCAGAGGAAAAATGTAAAAAAACCGACCTCCCTTTTTTTACCTGAAAAAGATAGACACCAGATGTGCTATACTCAAAATATACTAGGGCCGGTCGGAAAACTATCAAGAATCGAACAAGGTCCTTCAATTCTTAGTGGCTTTGCCATTTAGAAATTGATGAGATCAAAACGAAGTCCTTCAATTCTTAATGGCTTTGCCATTTAGAAATTGATGAGATCGAAACGAAGTGTAGTGTAATGTAGTGAGACTCGTAGATACAAGGATTTCCCACTGTTGCAGTAACAGCTAGTGGGATGGTATGCAATGCTCTGATTGAAATAAATGGGCAAACATTTATTTTTCTCACTAAGAGATTACTAGTATGCGAAGCGCTGATGGGGATAAATTTATTACAATTTATTCCATATACAAAGAGGTAGCTGTATGCAGACGACAAGCTTTGAATAGTAAATAGTCATCCCGGAATAGGAGCAGCTGTTCATTTATATTAGAGTACATCCATCAGCCTCATATATAATACTACTGGATATGTTCCATGTTTCTTCGATTAGAAGCATAACTTAGGTTTAAATCGGTCGATACACTAGGGTTTTTATGCAGGTCCTAAATCACATGGCTTATAGGGAGGATGCTTTCATGTTCAAATTCACTTCTTCATTAATGGATATTTTTAGTTACACAGCGTATTTTGTCTATCTTAATCTGTTGTGGCTTCTTTTTTCGGCACTAGGATTGGGATTATTTGGAATCGCTCCGGCAACGGCTTCTTTGATAACGCTTACCTCTGAATTAAGAGAAGAAAAGAACTATCACGGTATCAGGAAATTCTGGGATTTATACAAATCCTGCTTCTTTAAGACAAACACCTATTTCCTTTTAAGTACCTTCTTTTTTTGTCTATTATTATTGAATTTTCGGATCACAAACGTATTTCTCGGGGGAAACCAGCTGCTGAATATCTTGTATCTGGCAGCAGGGGTGTTCGGCTTCTTTATTATCTGGAATTTGTTTTTCAATATTGCCAAAAATCCAGAGCTGACTACCAAAGAGAATTTTTCACTGAGCTTGTTTATGCTGACACGCTTCCCTCATTTAAATCTGACCAATGTACTTTCAGTCTATGCCCTGTGGCTGCTGATTAGCCAGAAGAGCAGCTTACTTCTCTTGTGCGGAGCAACTGTGCTCTGTTACTTTACAGAGTTTTTCCACAGTCGTATGATCGAAAAAACAAAACAACTGAAAAAGCAGTGGGATACGCCATGCTCACAACCATAAAAAGGACATTTAAACAGCTGAGCTTTCGCGATAAATTCCGTGTGCTGATCGGCGGAATTATCATCGTATTTGCTATTTTTTCTCTCATTATCATTCTGGTCTGGCGCAGAGTTCTGGCACAGCAAACCTATGAAAGTGCCTATAATCAGACAATTATGAACTCCCAAAGCCTCTACAGCCATTTTGCCGAGGTAGAGCAGCTGACATATCGGGCTATCGATGATGATGATCTGCAGCGGGAGCTGAAGAGCGCCAATGCAGAGGATCTCTCAGAAGAAGAACGAAATCAGCTGAAGCGCTCCCTGTATTCCAGAGTCAGTCAGTTAACCAGAAACAGCAGCAATATCAACAACAGCTATCTTCTTAATACTAAGGATGATAATTTTGCCAACTTTATGAATAACAGCCGCAATGTCCTTCTTGACCTGTCCGTTAACGACATCAGTAACAAGCTTTCGGATTCGCCGGCCAAAGGGGTTTGGTTCTTTTCAGATTCCCTGTCTCAGGCTGTGTATGCTCGTAAAATTTTTGAAACAAGCGGACCAACACTGAATTTTCTCGGCACGATTATCTTTGTTGTAGATACCAGCTTTATCACTGAAGAGCTGAACAGTAACCCTAATTATTCGGAAGATTTCTTTTTCTTTATAAATTACAGTGATAATTTTCATCATACGCTGCAGCAAAAAGAGGATAAGGATGCTCTGCTGCCAGAGCTCAGGGAGCAGCTGCCCATGGGAAGCAATACCTTTACTCATTTCAACTATCAGGGGACTTCCTACTATGTGACGATTGCCAATCATGAAGCGTTCAATTTCATCTACCTGATTTCGGATAAAAATATTTTGAAGGATTTGGTACGCATCCAAACAATTCTGCTGGCTGCATTGGGGCTTGTTCTCCTAATACTGCTTCAGCTGATTGACCGCTTTACCAACCAGCTGACTCGTCCGATTACTGAACTGGCTGGAAAAATGGCAACTATCCCTCACACCAAACGTCTGGAAGACTTAACCCCCATCAGTGTTCCTGATCAGCAGAATGATGAGATCGTTATCTTGTATAACAGCCACAATGCGATGGTCAATGAGATCAACCAGCTGATTACCGATAATTACAAGATGAAAATTCTGTCTCAGGAAATTGAATTTGTGGCATTGCAAGCACAGCTGAATCCGCACTTTTTGTATAACACACTGGATTCAATTAACTGGCTGGCACTGGCTAACAATCAACAGGAGATTTCCGAAATGGTTACCGCACTCGCTCTGCTGTTTCGAAAGAAAATTGATACCTCGTCTCCAAACACCACACTGCAGGAAGAGCTGGAATTAATCGAAGCCTATGTAACTATCCAAAAAATCAGATTCAGAGAGCGCGTCGAATTCCTTTCACTAATTTTAGTGGAAGATCTGAGCCATCAGATACCCAAGCTGACCATACAGCCGTTGATTGAAAACGCATTCAAATATGCTGTTGAAAAAATGACCGGCTCCTGCCAGATTATCTTAAAAATTGAAAAACAGGCAGAACTGCTGGTTATCTCAGTGACAGACAACGGTCCCGGCTTTGAAGCCAATCTCAATCAAAAAAGCCAATACGGAATTGGACTGAAGAATATCAAGGAACGTCTGGCATTGTATTATGGAGACGACGCAAAATTAACCATTCATTCACAAGCTTATAAAGAAACAACTGTCAGTATATGGATCCCTTTAACTGAACGAAAGGAAGATGAGCATGATAAAACGCATACTGATCGTAGATGACGAACCGCTGATTGCTAACGGGGTCAGTGGTTTGATCAGACAGTTGGAGCTGCCGCTGGATATTGTTCATACTGTTTTTTCCAGCGAACAGGCCCTAACCATCTGTCAATCTGAGAAAATCGATATTGTCGTAACAGATATTAACATGCCTGGACTCAACGGAATCGAACTTATTAAAAAAATCAAAAGCTGTCAGCCTGACAGTCAAATGATTATTCTAACCGGCTTCGGCAGCTTTGATTATGCCAAAGAAGCCATGTCTTTGGGTCTGCGTTTCTTCCTTGAAAAGCCTGTAGAACGTGTGAAGCTGGAGCAGGCTTTAAGCGAATCCATCGAGCTGCTGGATCAGCGGGATATTGAAAACCGTCTTTGGATCAAGCGCTGCATTGAACGCAGCGTCAGCCTTCGGGAAGACATTGATCCTTGGCCCAATGTAATCTCCTTTCCACTCAAAATCATTACCTTTCACAGTGACAGCTATCAACTGATTTCTCAGACAGTTAAGGAAAACAAGCTGTCCAGCCATCTGATCACAGGGTATGTCAAAGATACCGGATACTTGATTACTACACCGAAAAATCAGAATTTTGAGGAACTTTTTGAACAGCTGAAGCAAAATAACCAACTAAATAAGGGGCTTTTTTTCTACCAAACAATTAATAGTCAGCAGGAGCTTCAGACCTGCTTTGAACTCAGCCGTGGAAATTTTGACAAGTCCTACTACTTTGATTCACCGCAGTTTTTTAACGGAACTCACTTGAAAATCAAAGATGTCGTGTACAGCAATGAACAGTTCTCCGGATTCAAAGACCAATTCCTTCACCTGTTGGCTCAAGGTGAGCTGACTAAGTGCAAGATTACAGTGAAGGGGTTTTTCGAGCAGTGTCGGTTAACTTTTTATCCTGTGCAGCTGTTGCAGCTGCAGGTGAACGATCTGCTGAATCTTCTCTTTGAGAAGTACTCCCTGAAAAAAGATTCTGTTTTCGATGACTATTCCTTAAAGGTGATTCTGCTAAGTGACTGCCGTGAGCTGCAGTATCTGCTGATTCACGGGATCGAGCTGTTTGAAAAGCAGACCTGTCTGACTGAAAATACAAGTATTGCTCAAAACGTCAATATCATTATTGAAAGCTACTATAGTCAGGAACACCTTTCCCTCAAATGGATTTCCAACAATCTGCTGTTTTTGAATCCCGAATATATCGGGAAGATCTACTACAAAGAAACAGGTGAACGCTTTAACAGCAAGCTGGCTGCCTATCGCATGGAAAAAGCCATTGATCTGTTGAAAAAGGGCTATCGGGTTTATGAAGCTGCCAATCTGACCGGCTACAGCAATGCCCCGGAATACTTTGTTCAGACCTTTAAAAAGTATACTGGCAAAACCCCTAAGCAATTTGTCAAACAAGCGGAAACAGCTAAATAAATCACAAGGATAGATTCCTTCCTCCAACATAAAAAGACGCTTTTCCCATCTTAAAGGTGGAAAAGAGCGTCTTTTTATGTTGGGGAATCTATTTTTATTGACTGATATACATACATCTTCTCAATTCACTATACAAAAATCTTTACTCTGCAACTATTACTACTTAACCATTAAAATTCTATCAAAATATTTTTATGCACAAAGATATCCCATTATTATGCTATAGTCACTAGTGTTTTACACAAATGATTTGGTACTTTTGTCCAAGAAAATGATAGAAAATGTTAATCTGTGTACTTCAATGAAAAGAACGAGCAGCCCTTCCTCTCACAGTTAATTATATTTTTATCCAATCAACTGTTTATTTAGTGAGATCATCTCAATCAATCCCTGCGCTGCTTCGCTACCCTTGTTCCCAGCTTTTGTTCCTGCCCGCTCAATCGCCTGTTCAATGGATTCAGTAGTCAGCACACCAAACATCACGGGAATATCCGCTTCCAGTCCAATATGTGCTACACCTTTTGCTACTTCATTACTGACCAGTTCATAATGAGTTGTCGCACCTCGAATAACGGTCCCCAAAGTAATTAATCCATCGTACTTTTTGGCACTGACTAATTTCTTTGTAACAAAAGGGATCTCAAATGCCCCCGGTACCCAGTAAACATCAATATTTTCTTCCAGTACGCCATGACGGATTAAAATATCTATAGCTCCGCTGAGCAGTTTGGCATTAATAAATTCATTAAATCGGGCAATGACAATACCAACTTTCATTCCTTTTCCAATAAGCTGTCCCTCAAACGTAGTCATATTCTTCTTCCTCTCTTAATTAGATAATAAATGATGAAATTTTTCTTTTTTCGTTTGCAAATACTTTTTATTTTCTTCTACCGCTGGGATTTCAATTGGAATACGATGCTTCACCTTAATGCCATATGCTTCCAGTTGTTCGATTTTTTCAGGATTATTGGTAATCAAATCAATCTCTTCAACGCCTAAAGCAGCCAGTATATCTGCCGCAAATTGATAATTTCTCTCATCCGGCTGAAAACCCAGAGCCAGATTTGCATCAACCGTATCCATTCCCTGCTCTTGCAATTGATAGGTGCGTAATTTATTTTTCAGCCCAATTCCCCGACCTTCCTGACGCAGATATAAAACAGCCCCCGTTCCTTTCTCTTCAATCATTCGCATTGACTCATGCAGCTGCTCCCCGCAGTCACAGCGATAAGAGCCAAAAATATCCCCCGTTAAACACTCAGAATGAAGCCGAACCATTAACGGCTCCTCCGTATGGCGAATGTCCCCTTTGGACAATACTAAATGTTCTTTATGCTGCTGATCTTCAAAAAGCATTAAGTCAAACTCGCCAAAAACTGTAGGCAATTTAACAGCTGATGTTTTTTCAGCATGAAGATAAGTCACCAGTTCTTCAACTGTAATAAACGGAAGGTTATGCTTCTTTGCAAATACTTCAAGCTGAGGCCGTCTTGCCATGGTTCCATCCTCGTTTAGAATTTCACATATATAAGCCGCTTCACTCCGGTTAACCAGCTTGGCTAAATCAATGGCTGCTTCAGTATGACCACGCCTTTCCAGTACACCCCCTTCTTTACCAATCAGTGGAAAAATATGCCCCGGCCGATTAAACATTTCCGACAGGCTCTCCTTGTTCGCCAACGCTTCAATCGTTTTGGCACGGTCATAAGCTGAAATACCTGTTGCTGTTTCTACATGATCAACACTGACAGTAAAGGCTGTACCAAAGCTGTCCGTATTATTCCCCACCATTTCTGCAAGATTTAAACGATTCGCAATTTTTTTAGAGACAGGAGCACAAATCAAGCCTCTCGCGAAGGTAACCATAAAGTTGACATTTTCAGCCGACACCAGATTTGCAATACCAACTAAATCGCCTTCTGCTTCCCGATCATCATCGTCTGCCACCACAATCAGCTTGCCCTTTTTTAGAAACGCTATGGCTTCCTGAATCTTCTCTCTACTCAATTAAACCAGTCCTTTCCAGTTTGTCGGCTGGTATACACCCAGCTGTGCTTTCACATATTTTCCCAACACATCAGTTTCAATATTTACATAATCGCCACAATTTAATTTCCCTAAATTGGTCTGATCCTTTGAATGAGGAATCAAGCTGACGGAAAAACTCGAACTCGTAATCTGTGTAACAGTTAAACTGACACCGTTAACAGCGATAGAACCCTGAGCAATAATTTCTCCATGAAATGAATCTGGAAAGTCAAATGTAAGAACAAGCGCATTCTCCTGTACTCTTTTTTCTTTAAGGCGAGTCATGCCGTCTACATGTCCGGTAACCAAATGTCCTTCCAAACGCCCTTCATATAGGAGTGCCCGTTCCAGATTTACTTCATCATTCACTTTCAAGCGGGAAAAATTTGTCCGCTGATAGGTTTCCGGCATAATATCTACGGTAAATTGTTGTTGAGTGATTGAAATTGCAGTTAGACAAACCCCGTTTATGGCCATACTGTCTCCAATTTGATAGTCCCTGAGCAATTCTGCCGAAGCTTGGCAGGTAAGCTTTACAGTCTGCCCCATATGGCTCATTCGAATAATTTTTCCTTTTTCCTGAATCAACCCTGTAAACATATCACTCTCTCCTTCCGACAATTCGAAAATCTTCACCGATTTTTTCTATCTCTGTGAACTTCATTGAAGCTAAATGGCTAGTCTCTCGATTACTTGACATCGCCGGAAGACTATTTCCACCCAAGAGAGTCGGTGTCATATAACAAATTATTTCTTCCCAACAATCGCTTGCTAAAAAAGCATCATGGATTATTGCTCCACCTTCTACATAAACAGACTGAATGGTTCTTTCCAGCAGCGCATGGAGTACTGCTGGAATCGTGACTTTTGATAACGAGACTACTTCTACATGCCCTGGCAATTGTTCGGTGTTTACAGCTGCTTCAGTAAAAATCAGTACGGGTGCTGTTTTATCTTTAAAAATATTAAATTGGGGATGCACTAAAACTCGTCCTCTTCGATCCAGCACAATGCGAACGGGAGGAAATGGAGACTTGTTTGTTGATAATAAATTGGGATTATCCGTTAAAATCGTTTCACTTCCCACTAAAATTGACTGATAGCTTCCTCTTTCTTCATGAACCCTTTTTGAAGCCGCTTCCTGCGTTAGCTGTGTTCGTCTTCGGGCAAAAGAAATTTTCCCATCCGCTGACATTGCCTGCTTTAAGGTAACGAACGGCATCTGCCTTTCAAAAAAATAATTGTAGTGTTCGTTTAATGAACGAACCTCTTTTTCCAGAATCCCTGTAATCACCTGGATTCCCTGTTCTCTTAACTTTTCCACACCTTTTCCTGAAACCAGCGGATTAGGGTCCAGCTGCCCAATGACTACGCATTTGATTCCTGAGTTGCTGATTATCGCTGTACATGGCGGCTGCTTTCCATAATGATCACAGGGCTCCAAGGTAACATAGAGTGTTGAATTGAATAATTTTTCGGGAGTTTTACATAAATCAATTGCATTTTTTTCAGCATGCGCTTGTCCAAATTCGAGATGTGCGCCTTGCGAAATCACTTCATTTCCACTAACGATGACTGAGCCAACTAAAGGGTTTGTATAGGTCTTCCCCTGCCCCTTTTTTGCTTCCTCAATTGCCAGCTTCATAAACATTTCATGCAAAATAATTCCTCCTTTCCAAAACAAAACAGCCCCGCACAAATACACAGGGCTGTTACAAATCAAACTCAAAGAAACGATGACAAAAAAAGATACACTTCTCCCGTCAAGTTCTACTAAGTTTTTCTTCTCCCATCCAGACTTTAACTGTCGGTTCCAGAATTTCACTGGATCAACCGCAAATATGCGGGTCACGGACTTCAAGCATTGCTTGTCACCGTCGGTCGGGAATTACACCCTGCCCCGAAGAAATCTATTCAATTAACAGTTTAAGAATACAGTTGTAAAAACAGAATGTCAATCTCTTTCCATACAGCTGATAAATTATTTACAGCAAATAGGTGCCTTCCAATCTTAGAAAAGTAAGTCGATTACAAGATGAGATTTCTTTCCCGAACGTCTTATACGATTTAGCTGCTGAAAGTACCCATCCTTTTATACCAGTCGGCTTTACCTCAATGCCGGATCTTCCAGTATACTGTCCTGCATGTTTTTTAAGGTTTGGATGGAATGCTGCATGCTCTTCTTCTCGTCCTCATCAAGAGGCGTCTCAATAATTTCCCGAATGCCTTCTCTGTTTATAACCGCATTGGAGCCAATACAAACATCTTCACTATTGTATTGTCCTTCCAAATGAACAGAAACCGGCAGCACCGAATTTTCATCCTGCAGAATTGCCTGAGTAATTCGTGCCAGAGCAATTGCTATTCCATAATGCGTAGAGCCTTTATAATTGATAATTTCATAGGCAGCGTTTTTGACATTTTCTGACAGCTTCAAAAGATCCTCCTGTGAAAACTCTGGATGCTGATCCAGCCATTCTGTAATTTTCAACCCTCCGATATTGCCATGCGACCAGACAGGAAATTGTGTGTCTCCATGCTCTCCCAAAATGTAAATATTCACATCTCTTGGATCTATCTGAAATTTTTCGCCTACCGCACTTCTGAGTCTTGCACTGTCCAAAGACGTGCCAGAACCAATTACTTTTTTTGGAGGAAATCCAGTCAGCTCTTTTACATAATGCGTCAACACATCCACCGGGTTGCTGGCAATCAGAAATATTCCATTAAACCCCTCCCGAATAACAGCTTCAACAATGGACTTCATAATAGCGGCATTCCGTTTCACCAGATCCAGTCTGGTTTCGTTTTCTTTTTGAGCAGCTCCGGCTGTGATCACGATCATATCCGCATCAGAACAATCTGCGTAAGTCGCAGAATAGATATTTTTGGGTCCGACATAAGCCAGTCCGTGAGTAAGATCCTGTACATCACCGGCGACTTTGTTCGCATCCAGATCAATAATCCCCACATCACTTCCTACCCCTTGGGCCATCAAAGCAAAGCTGTAGCTTGAACCGACATCTCCATTACCGATTACAATAATTTTATTCATACTCGTTCACCTTCCTGTCTAATAAATATGTTGATTTCAGCAATTATACACTAGGCTTATCTGTTTGCTGCCTTAAAGAATCGGCACAAACAACGCACTGATTTTTTCCTTACATTTTTCAAGCAGCGTTCTCTTTGCCTGCATGGCTTCATTCACTTGACCGGAATTGCTCAGATCAGCAGCAAACTGGTCAGTCAACTCCTCAATCGCCGGTGAAGGACCATAAATAAAGAGTGACAGTTCATGATTAAGATAAAAACTGCGGATGTCAAAATTCGTCGAGCCAACTGTTGCTGCATGATCATCAATAATCATATATTTACAGTGAATAAAAGAAGAGCGGTCATAGGCATACACTTCTATCCCTGCTGAAAGCAGCTCGTCAATAAACGAATTTGTTCCATGATACGAAATCCCACGATCCCCTTTTCCGGGAATGATCAGCTGGACCTTTACACCGCAGCGCGCTGCCCGTCTTAAAGCGCCCAATGTTTCTTCATCCGGAACAAAATAAGGCATGGCAATTTTGATGGAAACAGCAGCCTTACTGATCAGATCGACAAATGAATCTTTAATGACCCGCTCCTTGTCATACGGTCCGCCGTAAATAACCTGAACAATTTCAGAATCTATTGCTGCAGTTTCATTCTCCACTAATGGAAAATAGCGTTTATCATTAACCAGAAAATGAGATAGAGTATACTGCCCTTTATCCAAAAACAGCCAGTCATAAATAAAGCATTCCTGTACCTCAATGACTGAGGGTCCTTGTAAACGAATATTGGTATCTCTCCAGTAGACAAATTTTTCCCCTCGCCCGCTGTATTCATTTCCTATATTCATTCCGCCGACATGAGCAATTTCTCCATCAATAATAACCATTTTTCTATGATTGCGCCAGTTGGCCTTGTTACTCAACCAGGGAGAATTCAACAGGTCATAGGTTCGCACTTCAATCCCCTGACTGCGCAGCTCCTCCAACAGCTGATTCGGAAAAGCAATGGAACCCAGACTGTCATACATAAAACGAATCTTGACTCCCTCTTTTGCTTTTTCTATCAACGCATGAACCAATTCTGTCCCCGTCTCATCCCCTTTAATAATGAAATAAAAAACGTGGATATGGTCTTGGGCCTGCCCGATATCTTTCAATAAAGAGGCAAATGCTTCTTTTCCTTCACTCAAGATGTTCACATAATTCCCATTTGTTGGATATTTAGAGGAAAGATGAAAAATATCCTCCGACAGAGGATGTTCATTTTGAATAATCTCGGGATATTTTTGCAAATGCTCCGACACAAAGTCCTGCAGCTTTTGCTCATCCTCTATCTGTTTCTTTGGCAGCCTGCGCTGATGCGGTTCCTTTCCCAACAGAAAATATAAAATGATGCCAATCAGAGGCAGGAAGAGGAGTGTCAGTATCCAGGCGAATTTGGAAGCAGCATTCCTCTGATCGAAGAACACCAGCTGACCACAAACCAGAATTGCGAAAAGCTCAACTATACCAAGAATAAAACTGAAACTGCTAAAAAAAACAGCCAGCAGAACTACTGCAAGAATCAGCAGGATCAGAAGAATTTTATATTGTTGTAGTTTGCTTTTCATGGTCTCTCTCCCCGTTTATGATTTGATTTAGTGGAATAGTTTTTTTGCAGTAGTACTCTTCTTATCGTTTCCGTCCGACTGAGTACCTCATTAATGAACTCGCATAGTCTGTCTTTTTGTCGAGAATTGTACCTTCCCCTGGCAGCTTTATGGTATGAGTTCAGCTTTGGTTCTATATTTATTTCTTTGGAATTACTCATGATAATCCTACCTATCGCTCAAAAGAAATACCGTTCTTATTCCCTGCTTCGAAATAAACTATAACAAACAAAGCATCTATTTTGAGAGCAATCTTTTCATAAAGGACTGAAGAAAACTGTCTGCTCTTTTAGCTGTTTTTTTAAGATAACAACAAAAACTGCATCCAGCTGTCACTGAGTTGAGTATAGTCTGTCGTAAAAATGCAGTCAAAAAATTTGATTTTTTTGTATATACTTAATTAAATAGTTCCTTTACTAGTTAGTGTTGTGGTGATTCTATTCTAGCGGAAAAGTTGTGTATCTTCTTTGTTTTTTTATAAAAAACTGGAACCGATAGAATTTTCTCTATCAGTCCCATAAATTATAGCGCCTCTTTTTACCGAATAATTTCTTCTATATTCTTTGGCATCACCGGGTTTGCTTAACCAAAACTTTTATAGCTCCTTTAACATCGAAAAAAATCTTTCCGATTTTTATTTTCGGAAAGATTTTTTTCTTTGGTTACCCCAGCCCATAAGGAAATTTAAAAATATGCTTACTAAGTACAGAAGTCAGCTTTAGCTAAAAAGTCTCTTTATATAGAGATAGAACGCTTACTGATATTCAAACACAGAGAACATAATTATAAAGAGAATATTTTCCTGATAATACTAGGGGAACCAGTTTGATCTGGCGGTTATTGAACAAAGATTTACTTTATTGAGTCATCATTTTATAGCCTCAACAACTGATTTAGCAACAATTTTTGCTACACCGGCTTCAAAAGCATCTGGTATAATATTGGTAGTAGTCAGTTCATTTTCAGGAATTAAACTAGCAATACCTAAGGCAGCAGCAATCTGCATTTCTTCGGTAATTCTAGTTGCCTGTGCATCCAGCGCACCTCTGAAAATCCCTGGGAAAGCCAAAACATTATTGATTTGATTCGGGAAATCACTACGACCTGTACCAACAATATAGGCACCCGCTGCTAAAGCTTCATCAGGAAAAATTTCTGGTACTGGGTTTGCCATTGCAAAGATAACAGGCTTATCCGCCATCTTCTGAATCCATTCTGGCTTTAGAGCCCCTGGCGCAGAGACACCGACAAAGATGTCTGCATCAACCAAAGCATCTTCCAATGTACCAGAAACTTTATCTCTATTTGTCACTTTTGCAATTTCAGCGTGATGCGGCGGCAAACTTGCACAATCATCTTCATTGATAATGCCAATTTTATCAACAATTATAATATTTTTTGCACCGGCTGCCAGAAATTTCTTTGCAACAGAAAGTCCGGCAGAGCCGCCGCCATTGATCACAATTTTAACTTTATCTAATGTTTTATTGATTAACTTCAAGCTGTTATAAACTGCTGCTAAAACCACAATTGCTGTTCCATGTTGATCATCATGGAAAACAGGGATATCACATTCTTCAATTAATCGTTTTTCGATTTCAAAACATCTGGGTGCACTAATATCTTCTAAGTTGATTCCTCCAAAGGTCGGTGAAATAGCTTTAACAATTTGAATAATTTCTTCTGTATCTTGCGTATCCAATACAATGGGTATAGCATCGACATCTGCAAATTGTTTAAACAGAGCTGCTTTCCCTTCCATAACAGGCATTGCTGCTTCTGCGCCAATATTTCCTAAGCCTAAAACAGCAGAGCCGTCACTAACTACAGCAACCATATTTTTCTTAATTGTTAGCTCATGTGCCAATGCCTTGTTATCTGCAATCGCTGAAGAAACAGCTGCAACACCTGGAGTATACGCAACACTCAAATCGTGGCGATTGTTAATCTCAACTTTAGAAACAACAGATAATTTCCCGCCGTATTTCCTTGCTTGTTCTAATGCTAATTCTTTTACATCTTTCTTCATTGTTATTTCCTCCATAACTAAATTAGGGTTTGTCTGAATACTTTAGATTTTAGAAAATCATTCTTAAAATAGCCGTCATGGTTATCACCGTGATAGCACCGCCTAAACGTGTGGCTACTTGAGCAAAAGGCATCAAGTTCATACGATCAGTAGCACTTAAAATTGCAACGTCGCCAGTTCCTCCCATACCACTTTGGCAGGCTGATACAATCCCTGCTTCGACAGGATTCATATTCATAAAACGAGAGATGAAGAAACCAGTCGCAATTACAGTAAAAACAACGCTGATAACAACAATAAAATACTGCCATGTTAGTGTTCCAACTACATCTTTTAAAGGAATATACAGTAAACCTAAGCCTGCCATCAGCGGAAAGGTAAAGTTGCCGGAAATAAATTTGTATAATTGTTTTGAACCTGTCTGTGTTTCCTTAGGAACGATATTTACATATTTTAAGAAAGCTGCAACAAGTATCATCAAAACAGGTCCAGGAAATCCAGTTAAATGCTGCAGCAAGTTCCCTGTAATGAATAATGCACATGCAACTAGGACTCCAGCACCCATTAATTTTATATCAAATGGGCTTTTATCTTCTTTTAATGCATCTGCCATGTCATCATTGTCGGATATTTTTACCAGTTGACCCTTACCAGAATATTTAGGATATTTTTCACCAAACCGGGAAAGTAATGCTGAACATACGATAGCAAAAAAATTACCGATAATTGTTGCAGGAATCAGTTGCGCAACTAATTGCTCGCTGCCTGTGCCTGTAATTGCACTGTATCCTAAGGAAAGTGGTAAAATTCCTTCACCAATTCCTCCTGCCAAAACTGGCGTTACGATAAAGAAGAGTGTATGTTTCCAATCCATTCCCAGCAACAAACCCACAGCAGTTCCCACTCCCATTGCACAAATCATACCAACCATCATTGGAATAATCATTTTCATAAGTCCTTGAACTAAGATTTTTCGATTCATTCCTAAGATACTTCCACAAACGAGACAAGCTATATAAAAATATAAAAAGTTGGCTTGCTTCATAAGTATATCTGCTGAATCCAGCACATTTTGATTAATTAGATTAAAGAAAACTAAAATAGAAGGAACTAGTAAAGATAAAATTGCCGGCCCGCCAAAATGTTTTAAAACAGGAAGATTTGCTCCAATTGTCCCTAATAGCCACCCCATGGTTAATATAACAGCAAAGCCGCCAAGCATGTTTACTGGTAATTGCTGCAAGTAACCTGTAATCATAATAACTGCAGCCAACACTATATAGACTGGCAGAGGAGTAGAACCAACTCGGATTTTCATCCACCTCTCTAAAATAGCATTTCCTTTTTCTGCTGGCTGATTTGTTACAGTAGCTTTTTTTTCTGTTTGCTGATTTGTTTTTGACCATTCACGCTTTTCCATAAATTTCCCTCCTGATTTATTTGTATCTTTAGTATAGTCATGATATTTCAGGTAATGAAGCTTATTTAACTAATTTAAGTAGTTCAACTAATTTAAGGAAATGGCCGGGAAAAAGACTATGGTATAATTTCCATGGAGGGATCATCATGAAAAAGAGCATTAGCTTATGGCTGCTACTATCGATTATCTTTATTGTTACCTTATTAACAACAAACACCATTCTTTACGGATTAATATTAAAGGAAAATACTGATCGGGTACAAAAAGAAGAGGAGCAATTGTTGCTTTCTGTAGGTAAGCAAGTTGCTTTAGAACCAGAAATTAAAAGCGCTTTACTAATAAATGAATCCTCGGATGCACTTGAACAATATACATTAGATATAGCTGAAATCTATAATTTTGATTTTGTTGTCATTATGAATATGGAGGGGATTCGTTTAACCCATCCCAGTATAAGTAAAATCGGGCAGCCCTTTGAAGGTGGAGATGAAACAACAGCAATGTCAGGGAAAGAACATATCTCTATCAGCAAAGGAACATTAGGTGACTCATTAAGAGGATTTGTACCAATTTTTGAGGATTCCAAGCAAATTGGCGTTGTGGCTTTAGGAATTAAACTGACTTCTTTAGATACCTTAGTTAAAGCTTCCAGAGAACGCTATGCTTTTTCTCTTATCATCAGTGTTGGAATTGCTTTGTTCACATCTACCTTAGTTGCTTATTATTTGAAACGCCAATTATTAAACTTAGAACCTAAGGAAATCACAAAACTTTTAGAAGAGAGAAATGCGATGCTTAATGAAACGAAAGATGTAGTTGTCGTAATCGATAGATTAGGTAAAATCACTTTGGCAAACACAGCCGCAAAAGAGTTCTATCTTCAATTGGGCGGAAACAGCGATTCTTTAGAAGGACAATTAGTGGATGCCTTAATACAGGATAAAGCTCAGCTGAACTTTACACGTAATGCCGAGCAATTATATCGGCAAAATGGCCAAGATTATCTTTTTTATATAGCACCAATATTAGTGAGAAAACAAGCAGTAGGTTCCATTATCTTTCTTAGAGATGCGACCGAATCTCTTTTCGTTATGGATCAGCTGGCAAGTACCACTTCCTATGTATCAGCGTTACAAAATCAATCCCATGAGTTTATGAATAAGCTTCATGTTATTTATGGTTTAGTAGATTTAGCAGCTTACAATGAACTAAAAATTTATCTTAATGACATTTTAAATCCAGAAGAAACGTTTACAAACAGTCTTTCCATTTTGGTAAAAAATCCTATGATCGCTGTTTTTTTAGTTGGTGAACAAGAGAAGTTTTCAAAATATGGGATAGATTTAGCAATTGAACTTTTCTCTGAATTACCTGATTATCTGGATCAAAAAAAGACAATTACAATCATTAGCTTATACCGCTATATCCATCATGTTTTATTGCAGCAGGAATTACCTGAAAAACTGCCAGTAACCATTGACTGTACAAGTAATTTATTGACTTCAAGCTACATTTTAACCGATAGTACTATAAACACTGATAAATTATCTGTCTTTTTCCAAGAAAATTATTTTAAAGAGCTACTCAAAGATGCTGAAGGAACATTTACGATTGAAACCCAATCATCGGGAATAATTTTGATTTTAAAAACCAGCTATGAAGGAGGAGCAATATGAATGTCTTAATTGTTGAAGATGACCCTATGGTAGAATTTATTCATAGAAATTATCTGGAAAGAATGAATAGTTTTATAAATATCTATTCATCAAGTATTGTTAAAGACGCCATGGCGTTGATTACCGATAAAAAAATCAATTTAATTCTATTGGATATTCACTTGAAAGATGACAATGGCTTGGAATTTTTACGTATGTTACGAAATCAGCAAATCAATGTAGAGGTCATCCTGATTACGGCTGCAAATGAAGCCTTAAGTGTACAAGAGGGGCTGCATTTCGGAGCATTGGACTACCTAATTAAGCCTTTTACTTTTGAACGCTTCGAACAAAGTATTCAATTGTTTCTTGAAAAAGAAAAAAGTTTAAAGAGAGAAACAATCGATCAAACTGTCATTGACAATTTAAGGGGAAATTCTGCTAATACAGCTGTTTCTGAGGTAGTTCTAGAAAAAGGATTGTCCAATGAAACCTTAGAACTAATTATTGATACAATCAATAGCCTGAATCAACCATTTAAATTAAATGAATTAGTCAAAAAAACAGACCTTTCTCATGTATCTATTCGTAAATATTTACGCTATTTAGAAACAATAAATCGATTGAAGCCTGAAACTATCTATACTAAAATTGGTCGCCCATACAAAATTTATTACTTTAAATAAACCTAAACTACTAGGGCGTGTCTGAAAAGTTAGTGGTATTCAAATTTTTCAGTGATTTTTGTTGAAACCAAGGAAGAAAACGCAGCTTATGTGGTTCATAAGCGAGTATTTATGACAATGAGTTCGATAAAAATCATCAAAATATTTGCCGCTTGAGTTTTCAGACACACCCTAGTATTTTGTTCTGTCCTGTCCGGAGACTAATCGCCTATATATCCCCTATGATTCGAATAGTAACAAAGGTTTATCTCCTGTAAAACGCAACTGCAAGAATCATTAGGATCAAGCATTCGGCCAGCAGACCACAAGCAACTCGGCTGTGAAAAGCAGCTGCCCGATTCCATTACTAAATCGAGTCAAGTCAGTTGCAACTATCCTTGTAAAGCATCTGCTAATTCCCGAATCTCCTTTGATGCTGCGGAAATTCTTGCCTGTCCGATCTTTTCGTTTCTCACTGACTAAAACATAAATCCTATCATTTCTTGAGATGAATATTTCACATACAAAGACTGTCATCTGCATACAGCTATCTCTTTGTATGTGAAATAAATTCTGACAAATTTATCCCCATCAGCACTTCGCATACTAGCTATCCCTTAGTAATGAACATAAATATTTGCCCACTGTTGTTTACTATTCCTATAGATGTATTCCTACAATCAAAAATAATCATATCTTTATTCGTTTGGCTGACTCTATAGTAAAATAGAGAAGATATCTACACTTTTCCAAGGAGGAGATCTTTATGAAATGGTATCAAATGGATATGACCGCACTGTCTAAAGTGCTGGACACATCTGAAATAGGATTGAGTCAGGAAGTTAGAAAAAAAAGGCTGGAGCAAGACGGGAAAAATATACTGACCGGAGAAAAGGAAGATGGAAAATTAAAAAAATTTTTCGCTCACTTTCATGATTTGCTGATTTATGTATTGATTGCTTCCGCCGTATTAAAAGGTCTGTCCGGTGATTTTATTGATATGACCATTATCCTTTTCGTTGTACTTATTAATTCAATTATTGGTTATGTTCAGGAAGCAAAAGCGACAGATTCTCTTAAAAGTCTGAATGACATGATGAGTACCTCCGCCGTGATTCTGAGTGATGGAGAAAAACAGGTAACAGATGCTGAAACATTGGTGAAGGGAGACGTGGTTTGCTTAAATCCGGGAGATATCATTCCTGCAGATCTGCGTGTCTTTGCAGCTTATAACCTAGTCGTTGAAGAGGCAATCTTAACTGGAGAATCAACGCCCGTAGAAAAACACAGTAAGATGATTACGGAAAATGTGGAGCTTGGTGATTGTACGAACATGGTATTCTCAGGAACCTTAGTCACCAGCGGCTCCGGTAAAGGCGTAGTCGTCAGTGTTGCCGATGATACCGAAATTGGGAAAATCAGTCAACACTTAAAAAGTATTGATAACAGTGAAACGCCTTTGATTAAGAAAATGAAAATACTGAATAAACAAATTTTTTATACATTAGCTGCTCTAATCACCGGCTTGACAGTTTTCAGTATTTTTTTTCGTGATTTTACAGGAAGCAAATTATTGTCTTCCATGATTGCACTAGCCGTTTCAGCGGTTCCGGAAGGTCTGCCTGCAGTACTGTCGATTATTTTATCTGTAGGAGTTGCCAGAATGGCGCAAAAAAAAGCGATCATCAAAAAAATGCCCGCTGTAGAAACTCTGGGAAGTATGGGAATCATTTGCTCCGACAAAACCGGTACATTAACAAAAAATGAAATGCAGGTTGTTTCAATTGTAACGGTAGATGGAACTGAAAAAAGCAGTCAGATAGAGCCTGAAATGTACCAAAAAGAATTAACTCAGGCAGAAGAGGATGATGTACTAAGAAAACTGATCGAGGTTGCCCGATATTGTAATGATACAAAAATTACTTATAAAAATGGACAGCGGGAAGTGATCGGGAATCCAACAGAAGGCGCCCTGCTTGAATGGGCAAATCATTTGTCGATCATAGAGGAAGAACATGACATCAGCAAGATCCCTTTTGATTCTTCATATAAATATATGGCAACCTTAGTAGAGGTGGATCATCGCCGCTTCATTTATTTGAAAGGAGCCCCTGATATTCTATTGCGCATGGTAGAATTTCAACTCCATAAAGATGGAAGACAGCCATTTAATGAGACCTACTGGCAGGAAAAAATTCAGGCACAGGCGCAAAAAGGACAGCGCGTTCTAGCTGCTGCTTTTAAAGAGGTCCCTCAGGAAAAAGAGTCGCTCTCACATCAGGATCTAAAAGATGAAATGATTTTGATTGGGCTGTATGGCATCATAGATCCACCGAAGCCAGAAGCAATCGAAGCAGTGGCAGTTAGTAAAAAAGCAGGCATCTCTGTCAAAATGATTACAGGCGACCACAAGGACACTGCAATTGCAATTGCAAAGCAGATTGGTCTGGAACAGTATGACCATGCATTGGAAGGAAAAGATATTGAACAATTGTCTGATGATGAACTCGCAGAGATTGTTTTGAAAAACGATGTCTATGCTCGAACAACGCCGGAGCATAAATTACGTCTTGTACATGCGATACAAAAGAATGGATACATTGTCGGAATGACCGGTGACGGCGTCAATGATGCACCTGCATTAAAGCAGGCAGATATTGGTATTGCAATGGGAATAAAAGGCACGCAGGTCACAAAAGATGCTGCAGATATGGTACTGGCTGATGACAATTTTGCAACGATTACAAGTGCTGTAAAAGAAGGTCGCAGAGTGTATGACAATTTAAAGAAAACTATTTATTTTTCTCTGCCCACAGCTTTTGCACAAGGGCTGCTGGTGGTTCTTTCGATTTTATTGGATCGACCGCTGCCGCTGACTTCTGTACAAATCTTATGGCTAAATATGGTTACGACAATCACCCTTTCCTTTGCACTAGGCTTTGAACCCTTGGGAAGAGGCAGAATGGCAGCCCCTCCCAGAGATCCAGAAAAAAACATTTTAGACAGGTATGCTGTTTTTCGAATTATCTATGTTTCCATCTTACTGGCTGCTCTTGGATTTTTTGTCAATGATTTCCTGGCAACTCGTGAAGCTTCAGTTGCTGTTATGCAGACTACTCTGATTATGACAATCGTATTCGGTCAGGTTTTCTACATGATCAACTGTCGGGAAATCACTGATTTTTCCATTAATGCTCAAATACTGACCAACAAAGTTCTTTGGCTCTCCTTGCTTGTCCTGTTCATTTTGCAAAGCCTGCTTATTTATGCGCCGTTCATGCATACAATCTTAGGAACTGCCGCTATTGATTTGAATCATATCGGTCTTTCCCTGACAGCAGGAATCATTCTATTTGTTTTTGTTGAACTGGAAAAAACAATAACAAGAAGCCTCTGATAATAGATAGTTCTGAGCTGAAACACTATAAAATTAACACTGGTAATTAAAGGAAAACCAACCGTTGCCATAGACAGTCTGGTATAGAATTAAGGGACTATGACAAAAGTATGTCTGAGATCCCTAAAACCGAATAAACGGTGTTCCAAAGCCCCTCCATGCTTCGAGGATCGGAACGAAGTGAGAACCGTAGACGCAGAAGCTGTCTCTTCGGAAATAAGTCGAACTATACTGAAAATATGAGTAGCTATTTTCGTATAGTCCGACTTATTTCTTGAGACAGAACACTTCTGTCACAACCTCTTTCTCTATATTTTCATTTTCAAATTCAGCTCTTCCAGCAATAAAAAAATACATAAAAGAACCTTTAAAAGCAGATTTATCCTCTTACCTCAGAATCTTCGCCGCTCCAAAGTATCGAGCTTAAGCAAAGACATTGCCCCATTCCTCACGCTGATCCAAAAACTCTTTGGCTAATGCTTGAGCCCCTTCCAGTGTATGGCTGGCTGCCCAGCCGCACTGAACCGGATTGCTGGCCGGAACTTCAGTCGCCACCAGCACATCCTTCATGGTTAATTCTAAAACCTCCATAACCTCATCAATGTTGTCGTGATTCAAGACAGTTAAATAGAACCCTGTCTGACAGCCCATTGGTGACCAATCAACAATATAATCTGCATGATTACGAATCAATTCTGCTGTCAAATGCTCCAAAGAATGTAATGCTGCCATTGCCATGTAATCCTGATTCGGCTGTTTCAAACGAACATCGTATTTCACGATTAAATCCCCGTTCGCACCCGTTTTTTTATCTGCTACCCGGATATAAGGCGCTTTAACCTTCGTATGATCCAAATTAAAACTTTCAACATTCATTTTCATCTGCTTTTTCCTCCATTCATTTTTTTTCGATAACCAGCCAGACAAAACAATTCATTTGGCGGTAGATGGTCTGAAAACCGTTCTTGGTAAAACCTTCCTCCAGGTCGACCATGAGCGGATAATACACCCGCTCCAAATCTGCTGCAAGATTGAATTCTCCCAAAGCTTTTTCTCTGTTACGATTTTAGCATAAGTCGCCTGAGATAGAAACATTGTATCACCAAATATGATTTTTCCGCCCTCTGACAACAATTGACCACAATTCTCAACGACCCTCTTTTTTTCAGCCGCTCTCAACTGATGAAACACCCTGTTTGAAACGATCACATCAACCACTGCCGGTAATTCAGGGAAGTTTTCCATACCACCAGCATAAAAAGTTGGATTTTGAAGGCTTGTTTTTCCTTTGGCAATCTTTCGCATTTCCGGAGAAGGCTCTACCAGATAAACAGTCTTTCCCGCAGTGATCGGTTTTTCTATCAAGTTGCCGATATCACTCTCAAACTCCAGCACTATTTCACTGGAAGCCTTGATGATCTCATCCAATATTTTTCAATAGCTGGCAAATACTTTCTAATACTCCGGATTACCACCATTGACCTCCTCATCGTAATCTGCTGTCCATTCTTTAAAAATCAGCATAAATTCCAGACCTATAGTTAGGCACCAGCCTTTTCAAATGCCTGTTCAAGATCCGCTAAGAGATCCCCTGCATATTCAAGTCCCACCGACAAACGAATCAGCCCATCTCTAATCCCTGCAGCTTCTCTTTTCTCTTTCGGGATTGATGCATGCGTCATGACTGCCGGAACTTCCACCAAACTTTCCACCCCGCCCAGGCTCTCTGCTAAAGTGAACAGCTGCAGTGCTTCAACAAAAGCAGTTGCAGCAGCTTCATTCTTTAATTCGAAAGAAATCATACCACTGAATCCGCTCATTTGTTTTTTCGCCACCTCATAACCGTTATGGCTGGACAGCCCAGGATAATAAACGTTGGCGACTGCCGGATGGCTTGTTAAAAATTCTGCTGCCGCTAATGCATTTCGCTGATGTTCCTCCATTCTTACGCCTAATGTTTTAATCCCCCGCTGCATCAGCCAACTGTCTTGCGGACCTAATACAGCCCCTATCGCATTTTGCAAAAAGGACAGCTCTTGAGCAAGCTTAGGATCATTCGTTGTCACTAAGCCAGAGACCACATCGCTGTGTCCGCCGAGGTATTTTGTTCCACTGTGAATCACAATATCTGCCCCCAATGCTAACGGCTGCTGGAAATAAGGAGTAGCAAAAGTGTTATCCACCATCACAACTAAATTATGCTTTTTAGCAATATCAGCTGCAGACTTAATATCTGTAATCTTCAATAATGGATTGCTGGGGGATTCCAGATAAAGCCCCTTGGTATTTGGCTGTATATTTTTCTCAATATCTGCCAGATCACTCGTATCAACAATCGTATACTCCAAACCATTTTTAACAAAAACCTGCTCAAATATACGAAAAGTTCCGCCATAAACATCGTCACCCATAAGCAGATGATCTCCCGGTACAAATAAGGACAAGATCGCATGAATACCCGCTAATCCTGAGCCAAATGCAAATCCCTGCACACCGCCTTCCAAGTCTGCGATTAATTCCTCCAATGCATGACGCGTTGGGTTACCTGAACGGGAATACTCGTATTCCTTTGGCTGCCCAACTCCATTTTGTTTGTACGTAGAGGTTTGATAGATTGGTACACTAACTGCTCCAGTCGTTTTATCTTCTGAAATCCCGCCGTGAATTAGTTTCGTATTGATATGCATATTAATAGTCCTCCCGCGAATAAATATTTTTGGATAAATAACGATCTCCGGCATCAGGGAAAATCGTGACCACCTGACTGCCGGCAGGTAATTGTGCCGCTTCTGCCAATGCTGCGACCATTACAGCTCCTGACGAACTACCCACTAAAAGCCCATGTTCCCGAGCCAGCTTTCTGGTCATGGCGAATCCATCCGAATCAGTGATAGCGGCATAACCAGTGATAGGCAGCCCCTCCAGAAAGGTCGGCATGAACTCGACCCCAATTCCTTCGATTTCATGACTGTGACTTGCTCCGCCGTTTAAAATTGAACCCTCCGGTTCTACACCGATTAAACGAATCGCCGTATTTCTTTCCAACAGGTAACGTGCAACTCCGCTAAATGTTCCGCCGCTGCCAACCCCCGCCACAAAGCTGGTGATTGACTCACCAAGATCGGCGACCAGTTCAGGAGCAAGCGATTGATAATAGGCTTGGGGATTGGCAGGATTTTCAAATTGCGAAGGCAGATAGCTGTCTGCAAATTCTTCTTGAAGCTTTTCAGCTTTGGCAATCGCCCCGATAATTCCTTCTTCGGTAGGTGTATGAACAATTTCCGCCCCTAGAGCCCGCATCAATGCCTGCTTTTCCAAACTAAACTTTTCCGGAACCACAAAGATCGTCCGCAAACCGAAAGCAAGTGCTGCAATAGCAATACCGATACCCGTATTACCGGCAGTAGGTTCAATAATCGTCGTCTCTCTGGTTATCTTGCCGCTTGCCAACCCGACCTCAATCAGATAGACACCTAAACGATCTTTGATGCTACCGCCGGGATTCAAGTATTCCAGCTTGGCATAAACTGAGGAGCCTTTAGGAATTTCAGCAAACTCACGATGGGTGAAACGCAGCAGCGGGGTATGACCGACAGCTGCTTGGATAGAATCAATAATCATAGTAAACTCCTTTAACATTTTTTTAAACAACAAAAAAGGTACTGACTATTAATCAGCACCTTGAATTTCCATTAGGTCGTCACCAAAGAATAGAAAAGCTCCTATTCATGGTATCAAAAATAATCGAAAAATTGGGCAGTTAACAGGCATGACAAAATGGTATGCTGCTTTTTAGCACCATACAACAACAGCAAGATTTAACTGCAACAGTTTTGCTGAATGTCATGTCCGGTTCCTCCAATTTTTTTGGTTCTTACGATGTTGTAAAGGTTAGCATAGGAAAAAATTTCTGTCAACAGAAAAACTCTGCTGGATATATGCTCCTTCTTGGCGGGAAAATCCATCCTGCCTTATGCATTATTCAGTAATTGATGCAAGAAATCCATCCGAACTTTGTGGAATATTGCTCTATTTTTAAGGCTGCTTTTCCATCGTATTTCCTGTATTAACTTTTATATATGGCTGCTATATCCTGTATTCTGCACTTTATTTCTGTGCGGACATGTGCTGGCTCTAAACATTCACATTTATCGCCAAAGCTGAAAAGAATATTGTAATAATAGTCATTTTCTATAAAGGGAAAGCGAACGATATAATGCTCATCACCATCGTCCAACAAGTCTTCAACTGTACAATAATCAAGCACCCTTTCTATAGCAGATTGATGAAAACGAAGGGTAATATGTGTTCCCATTTCTGCTAAAACATCACTAACATCCAGCTGCGGTTTTTGATAGTCGCGCGGTGAAAAAACCACTTCTTGAATTTGCAGGTTTGACAGGCGAGATAGTTTGAATAAGCGAAAATCATTTCTTTCACAGCAATACCCATACATATACCAGTGATTGCTTTTCAACACAAGCTGACAGGGTTCAACTGTTCGTGCGGTTTTATTTCCGTGACGGTCTGTATAGTCAAACGAAAGCTGTCTGTTTTCCTGTAAAGCTGTTTTGATTCTTTCCAGATAGGGTTGTATATTCCTGTTGCTCATCCAAGGACTCAAATCTATAAGTAATTGATTTGTTTTTAATTCAATGTCTTTCGCTCTGTCAGCAGGGATAAAGCTCCTGACTTTCGCAAGAGCATTAACCAGTTCATCCCCATGCACCATATCGGAAAGACTGGAAAGCCCCATCAGTATCGTGGAAAGATCAGTTGGCGAAAATACTTTTCTGTCTACCTTGTAATTCTGCATGATTTCAAAGCCGCCGCCCACTCCTGATACTGAACGAACAGGAATTCCTGCCAGATTGATAGAATCTATATCCCGATAGATTGTTCGGGGTGAAACTTCAAATTTTTCAGCCAGCTCCTGTGCACCCACACGTTCTTTATCAAGAAGAATCATAATAATACTGACAAGTCTTTCCACCTTCATCTAACAGCCGCCTTTCAAAATTTATTTTTTCCATTATAGATTGTTGCCATACTGATGTCAACAATTGCCAGGTATAATAAAGATTAAACAAATCAATTACTAATATCTGTCTGACAATTATTACAGAAACAAATTTTTCAGATAGATCTTAATCAGGAGGAAAAGCCATGAAGCAAAAAGCTTTAGTCATCATCGACATTCAAAACGACATCACAAAAAATTACAAGGAAATTATCGGAAATATCAATACCGCTATTGATTGGGCAGTCAAACAGGAGATTCATGTTGCTTATATTCGACATGAAAATTTATCAGCCGGCACGCGGACATTTAAAACTGGTACTTCCGGCGCTGAATTAGCTCCTGATTTAAAAATAGTCTCAAAAAATATCTTCACAAAGTATAAGGGCAACGCATTAACCAGTGAAGAATTTACAGCGTTTATTACAGCTAATGAAATAAGCGATTTCTATATCACAGGAGCAGACGCTGTTGCTTGTGTGAAATCAACCTGCTATAACTTGCGTAAGGCAGATTATGACGTTACGGTGTTATCAGATTGCATTACCAGTTATGATAAGCGAAAAATTGATGACATGCTGCGTTACTATGAAAGTAAAGGAAGCAAGATTAGCTGCTTGGATAGCTTATTCATTTAAGAAAATTTCCTGCCTAACACATTTAAGAGGATGTAACATACTTCTGTCACATCCTCTTAAATGGTGTTCAAAGGTCTTTATGTACAGTCCCTATTAACGTTTGACTACTTACACATTTATCAGAATGGCTTCGCATCCCCCTATCTCTTACTGCAGTAATAACTGTCGACAAGTTCATTTCTATTAGAGCTGCACATACCATCACTAAAAGTTTTTATACTAAAGAAAATTCTTGTATCTACAAGTCTCACTACACTACACTTCGTTTCGATCTCATCAATTTCTAAACGGCAGAGCCATTAAGAATTGAAGGACTTCGTTTCGATCTCATCAATTTCTAAATGGCAAAGCTATTAAGAATTGAAGGACTTTGTTCGAGTCTCGGCACAAACATGTCTAATTGGCAACTCGTCACGTTTAATCTACTGTGCTGCAAGGATTAGATCAAAGTGAAAGTATATCCTCCAAGTCCAATTAATTATTATTTTTTTCACGCAGACTCTTCCTGTAAGCAATTTTCTTTTTACGGTATTGGAGCGGAGAAGTTTCAATGTATTTTTTGAAGACCCGATTATAATAGGTCATATTTTGATAGCCTACTTCTTCTGCTACTTTAGCAATCGTCCAATCTGTGTCTTCCAACAGCTTCTGTGACTGTTGGATTCTTCGAATATTGGTAAATTCAGAAACGGTATAGCCCGTCGAACGTTTAAATATTCTGGATAAATAGCTCTTATCTAAATAGAAATATTTTGCTATATTTTGTAAAGAACCGGCTGTTTTATACGAGTCCCGAATATATAGGGCAACTCGATTAACCAATTCATCTACTTCATTTGTATTCGCCACTTTCTTTTCACGCGGCCCGCTGGTCTTTAATCTCGTCAGATAGACAAACAACTCCGTTAAGCGTACTTGTACTGACAGTTGATACATAGACTGCTTCTTTTTCACTTCATTAGCCAGATCCATCAATAGCCATTCTAAATAGGAACGGTCTGTTTCAGGAATCTGAATCAATCCGTTATATAAGCTGAAAAATTCATCCATATCAAAATCCGTGTCTGCTAAAATCTTTTGAAACTTTTCCTTTTCAAAAGAGAGAAGTACCCGGTCATGAAACAATTCTTTATCAGAAGCAGTATTATGAACCTGATTGGAATCAACGATCACTAAGCTGCCGGGCTTACACACATAATCCTTGTTTTCAATAAAAAACAGACGTTTTCCCGAAAGAAAATATTGAAATTCAACTTCTGGATGCCAATGCTTTACCATTTTATATTCTTCATGCCGCGTGCAGCGTTCTATTACCAAGCCATCCATCATACCACTATAAATAATATGTCTCATACGGTTCTCCTTTCTTACTTTGATACCAATTGATTTCTGTTCTTAAAGAATCAATTGCTTGCATCCCAGAGGTCCGATAGCCAACGCTATTCTAAGTTGATGCGTTTGCGACGAGGATCTCAACGGAGAGAGAACCGTAGGAGCACTATTTCTAAATGAATAAAATCACTAAGATACTGCGGTTCTCCTCTCTAAAAGAAATGTTCAATTATCCAGTAAATCAGAAACTGCGCTTAAAGCGATGTCTGTAACTAAATAATACAAAAAAAGATGATTAAAACGCAACCAGATCATTAAAATAAAAATCAAATACTGCTGATCGGGCTTCACAGGAAAATACCTGTGTTGAATCAATAATCAGTAAAAAGAAATGACTAGAGGAGTGTTTAATGGGAAGACAAATATTTGATCAATGGAAGATACCGAAAACACCATGTAATGATTCTATGATAGTATATGTGCAATGTGACTGCGGAGAGTTGGCAAAAAAGGTATATGGCAAGTATTATTTTACTTGTGATCATTATAGCCGAGAGTACGTGCAACAATTTGGAGATTATGTAGAAATAAAGAAAAAAAGACTCCGATCATTAGAAGTTGACCAGAGCTGATGTAGTCAGTATTTATGCTTCACCAAAATATTTGGCCCAATAAAAAACTCCAAATACTGATTTTACTTCATATGTTTCTAAATAGGAATGTGTATTATCATCCAAAGGAGGAGGAGAAACTTTGAAAAAAATTGAATACCTAAACTTTTCTTTTTCTGTAGATTCTGACTTCTCTACTTTGCTTGAAAAAGCTTCTTTAAAATGACCAGAGAAAAAAATATTGGATCTAAGAGCGATTTCAGGCGTTAAATGTGTGAAACAAAATAGAGCAATAACTGTGAAAAGTATTATTTTAAGTTTTGTATTTAGGCTTGCTTTCTTCATGATTTTCCTCCATAAACGCTATCATTTATCTGTAATTATATCAAATTTAGAATTTTAATAGAATAAATGAACTGTAAGCAGAAACGTCAAGACCGTCCCATGCTTCATTTAAGCGATCAGTTGTGTGCTGTGTGATATATGCTTTAGTGCCAGATTTTTGGCTAACATATGAAGCGTGAGTAATTTCATAGGTGTTTTTCTTCCAATAAGCTACGAAAGTACCTTCAGTCATTCCTTGTTGAGCAGAGGTTTTAGTTGTGTACTGAGAAGTCGATGCTCCACTGGCTGTCCAATATACAAAAAACTGGTGTGCTAAAGTCCATGTTGGTGAGTAGGACAAAGCGTTTACATAATACCAAGTCATTCCACTAGCATTTTGATAGTAACTTTGGCTTTTTCCACCAGCGTTAGCAATTTGTGAAACAAAATTAGTACAGTCTGAAGGGAACGCACGATAATTAGTGTTGTAGCTTTTAGCATGCTTTTTAGCATATGTTGTTGCGCTATAAACACCAAATCCCGTTCTAGATTGTATTCGGCTACTACCGGCATTTTCAGCTGCTAAAATTGAAGCTCTATTTTCTTCTTTTATCTCATTGTAAGTTTTGTTCAAAAGTGACGTGCGCGCGTTAAACATATCTAATGTAGATGTTTTAATTTCGGTAATAGGCGTAATCGAACCAATTCGGTTTGTATAAATGGAAGCAAACTCATTAAATTCAATGTTTTCACTTTCGGATGATCCAATTTTAATTTTGTCAGTATTGGCAACTTCATTTAGGAAATTGAAGTATTCAGAACTAAATTTGTCTTCGAATGTTTTCCCTAATTGTTCTTTAGCGGCAACTAGTAATTTTGTTTCGGAATCTATCAATTTAGAACTTAAGTCGAAATCAGAAACTGATCTTTTTCGCTCATTTTGCATAATGACTTGTCCTAGACTGCTACCTTCATTTCCAGCTATAGTGCTTTCTTCAGCACTTGCTTTAACAGACAATACAAACGGGATGGTAATCATAACTAGCGCGACTTTCAATTTACTAATTTTCATAAAGTACTTTCCTTATTCTTTTTTTACTTTGAAATATAATTAGTGTAACTAATTTATATATATTCTACTTTCTGTGGTGTTTAATTCGTTTTAATTGTAACATTTAATACCGAAAGAAGAAAGCGTTTTCTTTGCTACGAAGTAAAATTAATGAGTCTTTTTCTCATAACATGTAGCCTTTCTAATAAAACATTATGGAAACGAAACGGATCAATCTCTTGTTGATCCGTTTCATACAATTCCAACTAAGGATCACTTTGGCTTGATTCAAAATCATCAATAAGAAAAGTGTAAACCATAATGGAAAAATGTCTAAGTGAAATTTATAAAAGATAGTATTGAAAAAATTGGCAAGCAATGTGTCCTTAGAAGAAGCAGAAGAGATATGGTCCATTCATTCTTTAAGCTTGTATACAACCTGGTTAGGTATTTCAGAAAAGGAATCAATAGTGAAACTATTGAAAATAAAGATTACATGAGAAAGTATTTTTATGATCATGTATATAATGAAGAAGACTGTGTACTTGTAAACGAAGACAGTTCTGTCAGTTTCTATAGAGATTTACCAGATGCTAGGATGCAATTCCTTAAAAAGGATCAGAAAGGTGTTAAGTAATGGAAATTACAGCGGAGCAACTGTTACATTATGAAAAAATTCCTAGTAAAAAATTTCTTGAAATTACGAATAGACTGAAGCAAGTAGCTGAACATGAAGACAAGGAACTGCTTATTGCGATTTATCAGGATCAGGATTATAAATTTCATTGGGCAGAACCAGAACAAAAAGGAAACTTGGAAGATGTACAATTCTTACTAGAGGATAAACTATTAGTAAATGAGACGTATGCTTCACTGGTTTGTATAATCCATTCACACCTGCTTAATCTAAATAGGCCTCAGTTCTCGATTGCAGATAATATAGCAGATATGCAAATTCCTTTTGTTATATCAGTAATATTTGATTGTGCAGCTGTTTATAAAAAGCAATTGTCTACAGAAGACTTAAATGAGAGATATTTTAGATTCAGAACCTATAATTCATTTGAAGAAACATTTAAATATTTTGATTTAGACAATATTTGCAAAAAGGATCGTTCGGATTCTTAGAGAAAATTTTTCGGCAGCAGCTGCAGATCGTCCGGGTCAATTTTCCAAAAGGCGAACAGTCAAAATTCCTAAATCTGAAAATAGTTCGGCTTTTCAAAAATGATCAGTAAGAGGAAATCTTATGAAGATAAATAAAGAAAAAATAAGAAAATTGTTTTCTTATTTTGAAAATGTAAAATTTTCTAGTATTAAGGAAATAAAATTAGCATTTGAGAGCTGCACAACATTATGTATACAAGCAATTACTGATAAAATATCAAATTCAATAGTAATCATTTATTCAGATGAATCAAGAGACCAAGTGTATTATTCCCTAACAGAGGGGAAATATGTTCTCATTAATGACGAGAAATGTACAGCAGAAAAAACACTCCTGCTCCTATCCAAACACGGTGAAAATGATCGAGCTATTCCCTCTTTCCTGCCAAACTAATGAAGACAGGGGGAACAGCTCGATCATTTACTAAGATATTCTCCAAGCAAACTTTAGGGAAAACTGGATTATTTG
The DNA here is from genome assembly GCF_020567625.1 of Enterococcus sp. BWT-B8. Classification (NCBI taxonomy): domain Bacteria; kingdom Bacillati; phylum Bacillota; class Bacilli; order Lactobacillales; family Enterococcaceae; genus Enterococcus; species Enterococcus sp. BWT-B8. Next base: position 42,681 of record NZ_JAJDJV010000018.1, read on the forward strand.
ACTTGGTTCCCTATACTTTTTCAAAAAAATATTCCAATACCGGAAGAGGCTATCCATTCCTGTTATACTGGAATTAGATAGTCAGCATGTATCACTTATCCAGTCATTCAAACAGCGAATCAACCGTTGCCTCCATATATTCAGAATAAGCATAGATTAAGGGACCAATTCCTTTGCCGTCATCACTTACTACAGGCTCAGAAATATAGTATTCATAAGTGCCGTCCCGTTCATGATACTCTCCCTTTCCAGGCATTCCGCCTAAGCCGGCAACCAGACAAATGTCCTTTAGTTTGATCCGTCCATTCTCTTGAACCATCTTTTGATTCATAACCTCTCTAAGAATTTCCCCACCCTTTTCCACATATGATTGATCAATAATTCCAAGTCTTACACCCTTTATCAAAATATACGCAATTGCACACGAGGCGCTGGTCTCAAGATAATTTCCTAGTCGATCTGCCTGATCCGTCACCTGATAAAAGAGCTTGCTTTCCTGATCCTGATACACCATTATAGAATTGATTAATTCAACCAGGTAAACAGACAGCTCTTCGGCAGCTTCCGAACAGGTGGTCTGAAGGAGTTCAATTGTGTCAATCAATCCCATTGCGTACCAACCGATTGAACGGCTCCAGAAGCTCTTGCTGCAGCCCGTTTTCTGATCAGACCAAAACATCTTTTTACTTTCATCATAGCCATGATAAAGTAATCCGGTTTGCTGGTCTTTCATGTATTTCTGTACATTTCTAAATTGAATTAATACGTCTGACAGATTGTTTCCAGCCAGCCACCGCAGACCATAGGCCAGATAGAAGGGCTGAACCATGTTCAACCCATCCAACCATATTTGGTTGGGATAAATCAGTTTATGCCAAAAGCTGCCGCTCTCAGTACGCGGCTGTTTTTCCAACTGACCGTATAATCGGTCAAGTGCTTTCCGATACTTCTCTTCCCCCGTCTGATCGTATAAGTCGAAGAGAACTTTCCCTTCATTGATGGAATCTGAATTCATACTCTCCAGCGAATAACCTAGAATTTCACCCTCTTCATTAATGAAATAATCAATGAACTTCTTTAGAAAGTCAATATATTGTTTCTCTCCTGTTACATTGTACATTCGTTGAACAGCAATTAATACACAGCCATCGATGTAACTCCAGTGAGGCTTTTTCTTTTCCAAAATCGCTTCCTGATTCCAAACGGATTTCTCCGGAGAAGAATCAGCGAGAAGTTCATCAAAATACTGCTTAATCATTTCCATCACATTGCTCCTTATTCTTTCATTGCACTTCTTCTATTTCTCTCTTTACCCGAACTTTTTTCAGTTCAATAAGTGTCGTATGCGTTGCTTCCTCATGCCCGCCTAATTTGCCAGTCAGCATCGGTACGCAGATAAAGAAGCAGCTCATCAGCTTACACAGGATTTCCCGTTGAAATACGATAGCTGCAGGAACATCCGTCCGTTCTTCATCTGTGGAAATAATTTGCAGGCGATAAAAGCCTTTGCCAACTGTCTGTCCATTTATCATAAATGGATATTGAATCAAAAAATAGGCAAGAACGAAAAGAAGCATCCCTAAAATTGATCGAACCACATCATTTGAAATAATCAGCTTTACTTGAGGCAGCAGCAGACCGAAACATACAAAAAGCAGCAGAATACCTAAAAAGAAATCAATGGCCTGTGCCATTATTCGTTTTATTAAGAATGTCATCTTTCTATTCCTTTCCTGACCTATTATTCTTTACCACCTGTACTTGCAACGCCATCAACAAAATATCGCGAACCTGCAAAGAACAGTGCAATCATCGGCAGCAGTCCCAAACAAGAAGCCGCAAAGACTCGACCGTAATTGACCATCGCTTCTCCATCCAACTGCTGTTTCAGCACAACAGACAGGACTGTCTTATCTGCACTGTTTAAATAAATCAATGGACCCTGGAAATCATTCATTCCCCACATAAAGCTAAGCAATGCAACAGTGATCAAAATTGGTTTAATTACCGGAACAATCACTCTCCATAAAATCTGAAAATCATTACAGCCATCCATAACAGCTGCTTCATCCAATTCTTTTGGAATCGTCCGCATAAACTGAACAATCATAAAGATGAAGAAGGAAGAGGAGGCGAAAATATCACTGACATACAAACTAGCAAAACTATCCAGCAAACCTACTTGTCGATACAATAGATATAATGGAATCCGAAATGCCAATTCCGGCATCAGCAACGTAACAATAACTGCGCCAAAAACAAATTTTTTCCCTTTAAATGACTTACGTGCAATAACATAGGCAGTCAGTGTACAAGAGATAACAGTGAAAATTGTTTTAGGAATCAAAAATTTCAATGTATTGGTAAAATAAAACCAAATATTATTCTCCTTTGTAATCTGCCATGCCTCCTGAAAGTTTGTCATAACAGCTTTTCCTGCAGGAGGAAAAAGGGTTAACGTACCGAAGATGTCTCGGTTTTCCTTGAAGGCAGAGCCGATCATCCACAGCAGTGGATAAATCAGAATAATCCCGACAATAATCAGCAATACATAACGGATAGCTTCATTAATGCGTCTTCTTGACTTGCTCATTTCCATCTTATTGTTTCCTCCTTAATCGTTGTAGTAAACCCAGTGATTGGAACTGCGGAAAATGACAATCGTGAAGACACCAATAATTGCCAGTAATATCCATGTCAATGCACTGGCATAGCCGTAGTTTCCATTTTGAAAAGCCTGGTCATAAATATATAAGTTTAAAAAATAGGTTGATTTATTCGGTCCGCCCTTAGTGATCAAATAAGCTGAGTTAAATTCCTGGAAAGCTTTGACCAGTACATTGACTGCATTGAACAAAATCACCGGAGTAATAATCGGAATCGTAATACTGAATAACTGGCGGATACGACTTGCCCCATCAATGGAAGCTGCTTCATAGACGGATTGTGGAACGCCTTGAAGTGCTGACAGGAAAATCAGCATCGTTGAACCAAACTGCCAGGTCTTCAAAATAACTAGAGTGAAAATAGCAAAGGTTGGATCTTTCGTCCAGTTGATTGCCACGTCTCCACCCAAATTAAAAATACTCAGGACCGTGTTGACCGGCCCGTTTACGTCAAACAGCATTGTCCATAAAATGGAAACCGCTACGTTCCCGCCAAGAATAGAGGGGATGTAGTATGCTGTACGGAAGAAATTTACTCCTTTTAACTTAAAATTCAAAATTGCAGCAACAATGAAGGAAACAATCACCACAGCAGGTGTCCCGATCAATACATACTTTAAAGTAGCACCCAACGCCGCCATGAAGGTTTCATCTTTAGTAAAAATTTCAATATAATTTTGCAGTCCGACAAACTCCGGATCTCCCAGGATAGGGTATTCCTGCAAACTGTATACGAAAGATGCACAGATTGGATAAACTTTAAAAATGACAAACCCAATCAGCCATGGAAGAAGCATCACATACATCAGATAATTTTTCTTTGTTTTCATATTTTGTGTCAACTCCTTATCAATATCACGTAATCGTATTTTTTATAATTATATCTCCTGCAGACAACTCGGATTGATTAAGCAGGCTTATGTGTATAATGAAATAGTTTCTGTTTCAGTGGAACAGAAAACCTGTCAACCACGCACATGAACCAGCGGGATTCGGATAGCCTCAAACCTTTGGATTCACATAGGATAGATGCAGCTGTCGGGGAACTTTAAAAGAATGACTGCTCGCCTTTAGGTTTTCTTTTTTTAAACGATTATGTAAAACCTCTTCAAGTTTTGCAGCAAATACCAGCTGAAAATTACCGAAATGCATCAGTTGAAAAAATCGTTCATAAATCCTCTCAATAAACTAAAGTATCTACACGCCCCCATATTCTTTTAAGCAGAAAGAAGGGACTGTGACAAACACTCATGAGGGCTGTCACAACCTCTTCTTTCCAGCAAATTATTTCTGGTAATGCTTATCTAATGCATCTTGTTGTTTGCTGATATACTGTTTCGCTGCTTCACCAGCGGTCAGCTTACCTGTACGGAATGCTTCGATTACTGTGTAGCGTTCATTACGTACATTTTCATCTTCAAAATATGGATCCATTACTGTTTGTTCGTATTGATCCAGTTTTTCATAACCGTCCTTTACAACACCTTCCAACAAATTGTTCTTCACTTGAAGCTCATTCGTAATCTTATTACTGGAGATGCCCAACGTATCGCCAGTTTCTTTCACTGCTTCTTCATCTGTCAGCAGGAAATTGATAAAGTCTGCCGCAACTTCCGGATTTTTTGAATTACGTGAAACTGCATAACCAAAGTTCGGTTTAACGTAGATACTCACGTTTTGATCAGCAGCTGGCAAAAGATAGTCTCCAACGAGCAGTTCATCTTTCGCTTCACCGCCTTTGTAGGACTCTGCCCATTGTGCCAATGAGTTCGCCCATTCATATACACCGCCGGCTTGCCCTTCCACCCATTCTGGATTGGCATTTGTATCAATAGAGCCGTCTTGTGCAAATGTTGGAAAAGCATTTGCATCTTCAAATGCCTGATATTGCTCTAGAACTTCTTTTACATCTGCTTCAGAGTAATTAACTTTTCCATCTGTCTGCATTACTTCTCCAGTTTTATTAAAGAGCATTTGAGCGATAAATAGATCTTTAGAAACTTTACCCATGTTGACGAAAGCATATTTATTGTCTTCCCCGGTTGCTGTATTGTCTTTTCCGATAACTTCTCCAGCTTTAATCAGATCTTCATATGTTTGAGGCAGCTCCAAACCGTTATCTTTATATAGCTGTTCGTTGTACATTGGAACACGTCCTGTCATACCATGAGGAACAGCTGCCTGTTCGCCATTCACCTGCATGGCTTCAAGATATTTTTTATCCCAATTGGATAAATCCAAATAATCTTTCACTTCATTTAAATCATAAAAAACATTCTTTCCTTTTCCATAAGAGAACAGCCAGTTGTAATTCACCTGCATAACATCCGCTTCTGTTTTACCAGATAGCTGAGTTAAGGTTTTAGCCTGCCAGCCTTCCCAAGCGCCGTATTCTACTTCTACAGTAACGTTCGGATGCTCCTCCTCATATAACTCAACAACTTTTTTCATAGCTTCATGGCGGATATCTGCTCCCCACCAGGCAAACTTGATAGTCACTTCTTCATCTGTCAATACACCTGCTCCCTCTACTTTCGATCCAGCTGAACTGCTTCCGCTGCAGCCGGACAACAGCATGGTAAGTGCTATACCTGAAACAAGTGTCCGTCCAAATAATTTCATTTTCATTTTTATTTCCTCCAAAAAATTATTTTTAAGTATGCGTTTACAATAACTATATATCAATAATTGTTCACGTCAACATTTCTTGAGTATCAAGACAAGTTAGTGGCTAAAACTAATCGTTTTTATACTATATTGACTTTAAAAAAATATACTGGATTATCTTTGAAACAGCCTTGATTTTATTTTAGCAACCGCTACAATGATTGTTATATCAATCATTTATCAACTTAGTGAAAAATACGATACTGCAGAAGGCAAATAAATTTATTTTAACAAAAATACTATATTTTTAATGAACACTCTTTTGTGAAATTAATTTCCGTACATTTCAATAAAATAACAAAAATAAAAACTAGCTACTATCAGTTTTTTCTCTTTCAAAAGCATGCACACGTTAACAAAACAGTTGTTATGACAGTATTTGTCAAATTAGTCGGCAAGAATTTTTGTTGACCTTTTAATACCAATTTAAGACAGGAGAATATCAAATGTATTACATCACAAATTATGGTGCAAAAGAAGGAAAATTGAACACACTATTTATTCAACAGGCAATTGATACCGCCTTTGAATCCGGCGGCGGCAAGGTCATCATTCCTCATGGAACATATTTGACAGGTGCACTCTTTCTTAAAAGCAACGTGGAACTTCATCTTGAGATTGGGGCAGCACTTCAGTTTTCCACCTCACAAAATGACTATCCAGTGGTTGAGTCACGCTGGGAAGGTGTCCAGCGCGAAGTTTATGCGCCCTGTATCTACGCAGAAAATCAGACTAATATTGCTGTCACGGGATTCGGTACTTTGGATGGCTGCGGAGAAAGCTGGTGGGAAATTTTTCGTGATGATTCTGACATCCTTAAATATCCCAGACCCAGACTGATAAGCTTCCATCAATGTCAAAGAGTCACAATTAAAGATATACGCTTGGTGGACTCTCCAAGCTGGACCGTTCACCCCTTATTATGCGAAAATGTAACCATAGATAATGTAACTATTAAAAATCCTGCTAATTCGCCCAATACCGATGGAATCAATCCAGAATCTTGTACAAATGTTCGAATCAGCAATTGCCATATTGATGTAGGGGATGATTGTATCGCTGTAAAAGCAGGAACAGAAGATACTCCTGAACGTGTTTCCTGTGAAAACATCACCATTTCCAACTGTACAATGGTTCATGGACACGGCGGGGTCGTGCTTGGGAGTGAGATGAGCGGAGATATCCGAAACGTGACGATCACTAATTGTATATTTCAAGATACGGATCGGGGAATTCGTTTAAAATCCCGCCGCGGCAGAGGAGGAACAATAGAAGATATTCGTGTAAACAATATTGTTATGGATAACGTTCTCTGTCCATTTATTCTTAATTTGTATTATTTTTGCGGACCAAAAGGAAATGAGTCTTATGTTTGGGATAAAACCCCCTATCCACTTGATGAACGAACGCCACGTTTCCGCCGGATTCATTTTGCAAATATTACGGCTAGAAATGTTCAGGCTTCTGCAGGTTTTATCTATGGATTGGCCGAACAGTACGTTTCCGACATTACATTCAGCTCCGTCGATATCTCCATGGCAAAAAACTCAAGAAGCGGTGTTCCTGCAATGATGGCAGGAATCTCTGAGACGAAAAATCAAGGCTTTTACATTGGCTTCTCAAAGGATCTGATTTTTGACCGTATTTCCATCGAAAATCACATTGGATCAGCCTTCCAGCTTGTCAATTGCAACAATATACAGCTGGAGAAAATCCGCTCTTACAATTCTGAAAAAAATGAACAGTTGATAGAAGAAATCAATACAATCCTTGATTGACTATTTTTAAATGGTCTGAAGCAGCTCCTGCTCTATCGCGGTTTGGTAAAACCTGTCAATGAATCATCAATCAGCTAACAACCTATATGCAGGACGACACAGAACAAACACAATAAAATTACGTTAGATTTAGGAGGGATTGTGGTATTAATACAGAAAAAAGAGACTATTGCCGATAAGTTTATGAGTATTGCTTTATCGAAGGAATGATCAATTTTATTTTTTGCTGTGAAGTCAGCTTTTCATTACCGACTTCACAGCGATGAAAGCTCTGAGTCAGATTATATTGCAGCAACCTCAACACCGAAAGATCAACAAGCAGGCCTTCATTCCTATTTCTGTCTTTTGACCAGCGATTAAGGAGGAACAAATACCTATTTGGGCAGACCTTGCCTTTTGTCACTGCTACCTTTGAAGACTGCTTTTTAGGCAATCACAGTGGAAAGGTAGGCTAGCCAGAACAATACTTAAAATAAGCAAACCATTGATTTTAGAAAAATAAACAGCCTGCAAGCTCCGCTTGGATAAAAACATAAAGCAATCATTTTAGAGAATGTCCTATAATAAAAGTACAAAAGGCAAACAGGAAATTTCCAGCTTTTTCTCTCCTTGCCAGATCAACCACCTGTTAATAACAAACTCTATTCAGTGCTTAAGGTAATTAGCCATAGAATTAACTTACTTGCATTGCATTTTGCAAATAACCGTATGAAAATAATTTAGGAGGATCATGCCTGTTGTACTCATTATCTGAAAAAATCAAAATTCTTTTCTCCGGAAAAGCAATCCCTTTTTCTTTTGTTGTTTCACTTGTCATTCCGGTCATTATTGATCAATTCTTTCTTGTAGGGTTCAATTTCATCAACACTGCTATGATCAGCTCTTCCGGAACACAAGCTGTCAGTGCTGTAAACATGGTGGGAAGTCTGCATTTCTTTCTCGTTCAGATTTTCACCTCCGTTGGTTTAGGAGGAACTGTGTTGATTGCCCAATATTACGGTCGCCGATACTACAAGGAATTAAGTAAAGTCTGCAGCGGGACCATTTTTAGTGCTGTAATAATGGCGTTGATTGTCACAGGCAGTTTACTTATTTTTCATGAAGGTATTCTTAATTTGCTGTTTGGAAATGCAGAAGCTGCTGTATTAAAAAATGCAAAAATTTATTTAGTAGGACTGCTTCTCAGCTATCCTATGCAGGCAGTTGTAGAAGGAGTAAATGGAAATTTACGAGGAATTGGGCAGACAAAAGCATCACTAAAGCTTTCTTTGCTGATGAATGCAATGTATATTTTATTTAACTTCATTTTTATTAACCAATTAAACATGGGTATACGTGGTTTAGCTGTTTCAGTAAATATTTCCCGTTGTATAGGTATGCTTTTTGCTTTCTATACTCTTTATGCCAACCGTGAACGATTATTCCTAAAGAAAAAAGATTTCACTCGGATTCGATTTTCACTCATCAGAAAAATTGTCAGAATCAGTTTGCCCTTTGCTGCAGAAGCCATGTTTTTTAATGGAGGAAAAATCATCGTCCAAATCATGATTGTCGGCTTGGGAACTAATGCCATTGCCGCTAATGCCATCGCTTCTTCATGGATTCAGTTGGCTGAGATTATTCCAAATGCCTTGGCCATTTCCCTAGTCCCTATTGTAGGACAATGCATTGGTAATGGAAACATCGGTGATGCAAAAAAGCTAACAAAGTCTTTTGTTATCTTAAGTATGATTGCGTTCTTAATAGTTGATTTGACCCTGCTGCCCTTGTTTCCTCTGGGAATGAAGCTTTTCAATCCTCCGGAAATCATCCTTCCAATGATTTTCCGCTTGTTTATCATTGCTCTGGTCATGCACTTTATCTCTTGGAGCATTAGTTTTGTTCTTCCGGCAGCTTTGCGGGCTGCGGGTGATGCTAAGTTCACTACAGTTGTTTCACTACTCTCAATGTGGATCTTCAGAATTGGCGTGGGCTATCTGATTGGCATTCATTTTGGTTTTGGCTTAACAGGAATTTATACAGTTATGACAATAGAGTGGTTCATTCGCGGAAGTATTTTCCTGCTGAGATTTAAAGGAAGCCAATGGTATCGTCACCAGCTGATCTAAACAAATTTTTTTTGATTAAGATAACATAAATTACTAAATTCTACAATTAATTTTAACGTGTGCAATGCTTTTATACAGGCATTTCATATCATTTTATAGATTGACAAAAGCGACGACACGTTTTATAATGTGAACGTTAACAAAAATAATTCGAGGTGCGCTATGGTCACAATCAAAGATATTGCAAAAACTGCCGGCGTTTCCCATACGACGGTTTCCAGAGCATTGAATAACAGCCCGCTCATCAAGGAAGCAACACGAAAAAAGATTCATGAATTGGCAGCTGAAATGAATTATGTTCCAAACTTCAATGCAAAAAGTCTGGTAAACCAGAAAAATTATATGATCGGTCTGTTCTTCTCCAGTATCGAAGAAGGAACCAGTTCCAGTTTTCTTGTCGATGTAATCAAAGGAATCCATTCCAGACTTGACGAAAGCTATGGTCTTTCAGTTCAGGGAATTGATGAAATTCAAAACCTGGAGCAGATTAATTTTCAGCGTTACGATGGGATTATTATCATGAGTCAGAGTGACAGTGATCAGGGCTTCATTGACTTCCTCAAACAACAGCAAATCCCGTTTGTCGTTCTCAATAGGCAGCTGGAGGATAAACATATTATTAATATCAGTGCTGATGACGCTGCCGGTGTTGAAACAGCCATCGATTATGCAATCAGTCAGGGTCACAGGAAAATTGCCTGTATCGGCGGGATAGAGGGCTTTCGCTCTGCAAGAGAACGGAAAGCCGGACTGATAAACAGTCTAACCAAACACCATTTGCCGATCAATGTGACTTATTTTTTTGAAGGAGATTACAGCATCGAAGGCGGCTTTCAGGAAATGAAGAAAATTCTCTTATTAAAAGATTTGCCGACACTGGTGTTCTGCGCAAATGATGACATGGCAATCGGAGCCATTCGAGCAGCTGAGGAAAGCGGACTTCATATTCCACAGGACATTTCTTTTATAGGCTTCGATGATATTCCATTCGTTGCTTATCTAAATCCGCCATTAACCACTGTGCATAAACCAATTAACGAAATCAGCAGGCAAGGAACTGAGCTGCTTTTAAATTTGATTGCCGGCAACCAGACAACAAGCTCACAAGTCAAGATCCCAACTCGACTGGAAATCAGAAAATCAGTAGCCAAGCTGGAAACAGAAAAAAATCTTTAACAGCTGAAAAATGAACGTACGGATACATATCCGCTATTGAATCAGAATAAACAAAAAGATACGGCCAATATTTTAGTCGTACTGATACTTGGTTTTTGGAGCAGGAGTCTGTGACATTAGTATATCCAGAACTTTTAAAACCAAATAAACGGTGTTCTAGAAGTAGCTCCCTCGGAAATAAGTCGAATAATCTCAAAAATATGGAAAGCGCCAAGTAGGTATCAATCCACAGCTATTCATTTCATGAATAGTATTCCATGACAATTTTCAGATTATCCTTCTTATTGACATAAATCACTACGATTGACTTGTCAGAGTAGATGATGATACTACTTGGTTCTTGAGGGGAATACTTCTACTCCTGCGATTACTCGTCGCATGGAGAAGCTTTGTCACAACCTCTCCTCTTATTATAAACAAAAATGTTCACGTGTGCACACAAAGAAAGGATGTCATTCTAATGGAACAATTATCAGCAGCAGTACTGAAAAAAGAGCTCCCACTCCCTGTAAAAGTCATTCAATTTGGTGAAGGCAACTTTATGAGAGCCTTTGTTGACTGGCAGCTTCAGCAAATGAATAAACAGAACCTGTTCAATGGGCGGGCAACGATTGTCCAGCCAATCGCTCAGGGATTGGGCGCTATGTTGAAAGAACAGGATTCCCTTTATACCGTTATTCTTGAGGGGTTGATGAATGGAGAAATTATCAATGAAGCAGAGATTATTTCCTCTGTCGAATCAGTTATTAATCCATATGAAGACTGGATAAAATATCTTGCTTTAGCCGAAAATGATGCAGCCGAATTTATTATATCCAATACAACAGAAGCCGGAATCCAGTATAATCCGAATGACACTTTGGATAATGGTCCGCAGCAAAGCTTCCCGGCAAAACTGACAGCTCTTTTATATAGGAGATTTCAACTGAACAAGTCAGGCTTCACTATCATTCCCTGCGAACTAATTGATCGAAATGGCGAGCGGTTGAAAGAAATTGTTTTGACCTATGCCGAAGAGTGGCAGTTGGGGGATGACTTTATTCAGTGGCTGGAAACAGAAAATACCTTTTGCTGCAGTCTTGTTGACCGAATCGTTCCCGGTTATCCTCGTGACACAGCCCAAGAGCTAAATGAAAAACACGGCTACATCGATAATTTAATGGTAAAAGCAGAACCTTTCCTGCTCTGGGTGATTGAAGGACCTGAAAAACTAAAAGAGACACTCCCCTTGGAAAAAGCCGGTCTAAATGTTGTTGTTACAAATGATATGACTCCTTATCGAGAACGCAAAGTTCATTTATTGAATGGTCCGCATACAGCAATGGTTCCGTTAGCTATGCTGGCTGAACTGGATACTGTTGAATCAGTCATGAAAGACAGCGATTTTCGAACCTTCATTGACAACCTGTTTACAGATGAGTTGATTCCTGTACTTTCCCTTCCGGAAGAAGAACTGATTGCCTACTCGGAACAAATCAAGGAACGATTCCTGAATCCTTTTGCCAATCACCAATTGTCGGCAATTTCTTTAAATAGTATCTCAAAATTTCAGGCCCGTTTACTGCCGGTATTTCTGCAATATGCGAAAAAAAAGCAGATGCTGCCGCCATATATGACCGCTGCTCTGGCTTCCTTACTCCTAAGTTATCGAGGAGATAAAATCACTCCTCAAGACGACACAGAAGTAATTGCTGCGATCCAAACCGCCTGGAACACCCCAGAGACCGCAGTCTCAACCATTTTGAGCAACAAATCTCTATGGGGACAAGATCTGACCAGCGTTCCAGAACTCATCTCGCAAGTAGAACAAGATTGTGCCTTTATAGAAAGACAAGGGACTCGAGCACTGATACAACAGTTAAACAAAGGTTAATTCTAGTTTCAGCTATTTCAATCGCTTAGAAATGAGGATATCGGACCTTAAAAATAAACACAATCCAATAATTGATTAGCAAGGGATTGATCTCAATTAAGAAAAGGAGAACCGCAGTTCTTGCTATTTCAATCGCTTAGAAATGGGGATATCGGACCTTAAAAATAAAAACAATCCAATAATTAATTAGCAAAGGATTGATCTCAACTAAGAAAAGGAGAATGAGCTCATGATCAACACTCAAACAAAAGCAGCTTTATTAAAGCTGAATCCAAGAGACACCGTAGCCGTAGCTTTGCGTCCCATTATTGCTGGAGAGTCTATCAACATTGACGGCATCCAGTTAACCGCTGAACAGAATATCCCGCAGGGACACAAAATTGCACTGCAGCCAATGAAAGAAAATCAGGATGTCATCAAATACGGCTATCCGATCGGTCATATGCTTTCTGCTGCAGAAACAGGCGCCTGGCTGCATACGCACAACGTAAAAACAAATTTATCCGGGGAACTAGACTATACGTATACACCTGAACTCCACCAAGTACACTATCCAAAAAAGGAGCTGACGTTCAAAGGCTATCGCCGGAGCAACGGAAAAGTCGGTATTCGTAATGATTTATTTATCGTCCCAACAGTAGGCTGTGTAAACGGGATGGCTGAACTGATGTTAAAGCGGTTTACAGTGAATCATCCAGATTTGGGACCCTTTGACAACATCACAATTTTGAAGCACCCCTATGGCTGTTCACAGCTGGGAACTGATCATGCCAATACACGTGAGGTTCTGATTGATGCTGTCAAACATCCAAATGCAGGAGGAGTCCTCGTTTTTGGTCTTGGCTGTGAAAACAATACGGTTGACGCGTTCGAAGAAAAACTGGGTGACTATGATTCTGATCGAGTGAAGTTTTTGATCGCTCAGGATGTTTACGATGAAGTAGAATCTGGTGTCGCTTTACTGGAAGAGCTTTTTGAGGCTGCGAAAAATGATCAGCGAGAAGATGTGCCACTGTCTGAGTTGAATGTCGGCTTGAAATGCGGCGGTTCAGATGGCTTTTCAGGGATCACTGCAAACCCATTATTAGGAGCTTTCTCTGACTTTTTAATTGCACAGGGCGGTAGTACGATTCTAACTGAAGTCCCTGAAATGTTTGGAGCAGAACACATGCTGATGGCTCGTGCTGAAAACGAAGAAGTCTTTGACGCAATTGTTCAGCTGATCAATGACTTCAAACAGTATTTTCTGGCATTCGGAGAACCTGTTTATGAAAATCCTTCTCCCGGAAATAAAGACGGTGGCATCACTACGCTGGAGGATAAATCACTTGGCTGTACACAAAAAGCAGGAACAGCCCCCGTTGTTGATGTCTTAAAATATGGAGAAAAACTCAAAACACAGGGCTTAAGTCTGCTGCAGGCACCAGGAAACGATTTAGTTGCCGCTTCTGCTCTGGCTTCCTCCGACTGTCATCTTGTATTGTTTACTACAGGACGGGGAACGCCATTTGGTGCGTATGTCCCTACTGTGAAAGTGGCAACCAACAGCAACATCTTTAAACGTAAAGGTCACTGGATGGATTTTAATGCCGGCACATTACTGGAACAGCCGATGGAAGCTGTCTTAGAAGAATTCATTCAGAAGATCATTGCTGTAGCCAGCGGTGAATCAACAAGAAATGAAGAAAACGATGTAAGAGAAGTGGCTATTTTCAAAACAGGTGTCACTCTTTAGATAACAGAAAAAAGAACGATTCCCTTAGAAAGAAGGAAAATAAATGTTTTTAAACGATGATTTTTTACTCTCTACAAGCTGGGCAAAGAAGCTGTTTCACAATCATGCTGCCCAAATGCCGATCATTGATTATCACTGTCATTTAGAGCCTCAGGAAATTTATGAAAACAAAGCCTTTACATCCATTACAGAGGCCTGGCTAAAAGGTGATCACTACAAATGGCGCTTGATGCGCGCCTGCGGTGTTCCAGAGTCTCAGATTACAGGTGATGCCTCAGATTATGAAAAATTCCTGGCCTGGTGTCAAACTGTTCCTAAAACAATCGGCAATCCTCTGTATACTTGGACGCACCTTGAATTGAAGCGCTTCTTCGGAATTGATTTATTGGTAAACGAAGAAAATGCAGAAGCGATCTGGAAACAGGCGAATAAAAAAATCACCAGTGCAGCTTTTAAACGACGAGAAATCATTAAAAATTCGAATGTAAAAGTGGTTTGTACAACAGACGATCCTGTAGATGATTTGGGCTTCCACCAATTATTGGCAAAAGATGAACCTGCCTTTAAAGTCCTGCCCTCTTTTCGCCCGGATAAAGCACTGAACATCGATCAAAAAGGCTTTTCAGTTTGGGTAAAACAATTGGCTGAAAGCAGCGGACTGGATATTTCTACCTATGAAGAACTGATTGCCGCACTTGGCAGCAGAGTTGAATTTTTTCATTCACTGGGTGGACGCTTATCTGATCACGCACTGGATACTCTACGATATAAGGAAGCAGATACAGAAACACTGGAACGGATTTTCCAAAAAGCCTGTCAGGGACAGCCGCTGTCAGAAGAAGAAATTGATGCCCATCGCACAGAAACACTGATACGCTTAATTCATTTTTACCACCAGCATAACTGGACAATGCAGCTTCATATCCATGCGTACCGCAACTGTAATCAGACAATGTTTGATCAATTAGGACCTGATACAGGCTATGACGGTATCAACGACTTATCCATTACAATCCCGCTTCAAAAGCTGTTGAATCGGGCAGAAGCGACAGACCAGTTACCGAAAACCATTGTTTATTCCTTAAATCCAAATGACTATCCAGCCTTAACCGCATTAATCGGCTGTTTCCAAAAAGAGGTTAAAGGAAAAATACAGCTGGGCTCAGGCTGGTGGTATAACGATACCAGAGACGGCATGCGTCAGCAGCTAAGCCAATTCGCCAACGGAAGTGCCCTTCATAACTTTGTCGGTATGCTGACGGATTCCCGCAGTTTCCTGTCCTACACCCGCCACGAATATTTCCGACGCGTTCTCTGCGAATTCATCGGAGAAATCGTCGAACGAGGAGAAGCACCGGAGGATGGAGTCTTGTTAGGAAACTTAGTTGAAGCAATCAGTTATACAAATGCAGAAACCTATTTCAATTTTTAGTCTGATTCCTGCCATTTATAAAGAAGAAAAAGGAGGAAAAATCTATTATGCTGCCATTAAATTTAGGCATTCGTGCACACGACATCACTGCCGCTTCACGTGAAGAACTGGGAGAAAAGCTGCTTGCAAACAGCTTTTCTCATATTCAGTTGGCAGTAAAGAAATCATTTCCCGATGCACTTCCCAGTTTGGACAGCATCTCCAGCGGTACAGGACATTACTTCGGAGACTATTTCTCCCGGCTGGGCATCAAGGTTTCTGTCTTAGGCTGTTATGTAAACTTAGCCAGTCCAGATATTACCGTTCGAACGCAGGCAATTAACGACTTCAAACAGCACATTGCAGTGGCTTCAAGCTTTCAGGCAGCCGTTGTCGGAACTGAAACAGGCAGCGTAGGAACCGGCTATACGACCAAGAATTATACAGAAGATGCCTACCGGACTGCCAGACAATCTGTTGCCGAAATGGTTGCCTATGCCGAAAGCTTGGGTGTGACTGTCGGCATTGAAGCTGGAATTAATCACCCTCTCCATACCGCTGATTTGGCCAAACGGCTGATTCAGGAAATCCAGTCGCCGAATCTGCGAATCATTATGGATTGTGCGAATCTAATATCTGTAGAAAACTATCATAAACAGGAAGAGGTAATCAATCAGGCATTGAACCAGCTACAAGATGATATCTGCTCCATGCACTTAAAAGATTTTGTAGTTGAAAACGGACAAATCAAAATCGTCCCCGTCGGCACCGGCTGGATGAACTATGAACAAATCCTGAAATTCCTAAAATACGACAAACCCCTGATGTTTGCCAGTCTGGAAGCAACCCCTGAAAAGCATCTGCCAAGAACTCTGGAACACCTAAAAGAAATGTATGAACAGGTGTAGAGAGCTGATCGGGCAAATCTTAATAAACACTTATTTACAAGGTTGTGACAAGGCTTCTCCATACGCCGAGTAAGCTCTAAACTGCGATATGCGCTTGCATGAGAAAACAAAACATTACGCATTGACCGTTTGCCTACCTTGAGCTGCTCATATTTTCAGTATTATTCGACTTATTTCCGAGATGGTAGTTCTACTTTGCCACTTCTGCTTATATTCGTACTTTAGCAGAATGGTATGCATAATTTCGATAAGTATTCCTTGAATGAAACTAGCTCACTTGATGTAGTAGAACTGTATGCGGAGCGTAGAAGAACTGCTGTCTCTACGAGTCGAACGATTCTCGAGACAAAACATTACGTAGAAGAACTGCTGTCTCTACGAGTCGAACGATTCTCGAGACAAAACATTACGCTGTATCCGTTTTTCTGCGTCTACGGTTCTCACTACACTACACTTCGTTTCGATCTCATCATTTTCTAAACGGCAGAGCCGCTAAGAATTGAAGGACTTCGTTCCGATCCTCGAAGCATGGAGGGGGCTTTGCTTTCTACGCTTCTTCGAATGCTCGGCGCATATCTGAGGGGCATGAAAGAACTTGCTCCTACGCTTCTTCGAATGCTCGGCGCATATCTGAGGAGTCATGCAAGAGCTTGCTCCTACGCTTCTTACGAATGCTCGGACCATACAAGATTGGAATACTGTTTATTCGGCTTTAGGGGATTCAGACATATTAATGTCACAGTCCCTGATTTTTTAGCCAATCCGCTATGCGAATGGTTTTCAATACAGAAGAAAGATCAATCACCCACTAATGATGATTGATCTTTCTAATTTCAATGGATAGCTGACTATATCATTATCCTTCTAGTTTTTTCTTCACTATGCATGGCGATCCATAGGCCACTACATTTTGGGAATATCCTTCGTGACAACACTTCCGGCACTGATCACAGAATTCTCACCAAAACTTCCTAGCAGCTGCTCTAAAGTTTCATTTTTCTCTTTTATCTTGCTTGGGAACATGTGGTTAGGGTGAAAAAACATATCCCAATAAATTGCCTGCTCCTTTTGAAGCTTCTCAATTTCAAAGTAGACTTAACCGGAATGCATTTGTTCCTTGACCTTTATATAACTTCTCCTCCAGTATTCACTGTCGACTGTTTGAGCATCCTTCAATACTAACCTACCAAGTAAAACATTTGCAATTCTATGATTTTCATTTGTTCCATCAGAATCTATCTACCAAAAGCGTTTCTTCCTATCAAGCTCTGTTCCAACTGTCTCTTTTTCATTTGTATTGAATGAATCACGCGCTGTAACAATCCGTTCTATCAATGTTTCTCAGCATTTGATTCGTATCGTACAACGATTTTGTTTAGATTCTCCTGAAGCGAATGAACCATTTTCAAATCTGCTGCCTCATATTTCAACTATGTCCTGTTTCTATTAATTTCTGCGATAACATATGCCTAAGCCCTTCAAAAAATTACGCGCATATTTATCTCCACACGGTTTAAAATTACGATGTCCTTCCTTTCTCAGAATAGCTCCCAGTTCTCCTTTTGAAGGATAGACACCGGCTTCAGCCAAAATATCCAGCATGTCTTCACTGGTCAAAGCTAAAGCAATCTTCACCTTTTTCAATAAAATATTATTCATATACCGGACTTCACTACTTTTTAATGGCGTTCTATCTGCTGATCCATCCTTCGGTTCTCCTCGTTTTAAAAGAATCAATCCGTTCAAAAATGTATCCAGTACTTGATTATTGATAGTTTTAACATAGATATTTTTTTCAAAAATATCATTTTCTTCTTGCTGTGGATTATTTTCTTTGGTCAGCATTGCCCTCACTTCTTCTTTAGAGACAGTCATCCCGCCTAGTTCAAAAGCTTTCACTATATCTGTATCCTTAATATCCAAGGCATATCTCAGACGCAGCAATATGTCATTATTGTTCATTCATTTCCTCCATCATTTTTCCAGATGCTCTTACTATATCATAAAAATAGCTGGTAGTTTTTCTTATTACAGCTTTAGTGTACCCACTTTCACAGCTTCTCTTGAAAACATTGAATTTATCGTTGCTATATCAGGGTCTTAATCATCTTAAAAACCATACTGAGTTATGATAGGGTTCCCCGTATCGTAAGTGAATGATATTTGGAAAATTTACTGCTACAAATTACTCTATATTCAGCCAATAAAGTTTAAAACAATGATAAAAATTGTTTCACTTTCTTAAGTATCAAAAAAATTTTGACTTGCGTTTACTTATATCTCTCATAATAATTTCTAGCTTTTTCCTGATGTATCTGAAAAATAATAGTATAGAACTTCGATTCTGATGAGGGAATCAAATTCAGCGTATCTAATAATGCTTTCATCTTCGATTGAGAGCTAAAGAAATCTAAATAAAGACCGACCAAATTATTAATAAACTCCAATTGAACAAGCAAATGTAAATTATCTGACGGGTTAATGAGCTCATTATAAACAGACAAAGTTTCTCTGGCTCTCTCTATGTCATTAATCATCAATAAACTTTGAATTCTATTAAAATGTAAATCACCTACTTCTTCACAATACAATTTACTATTAAATTCTTTATATTTTTTCAATTCAGATAGAATACGTTTATAAAGTTGTTCTGCCTCATCCCTATCATTTTCTGAAATTGATAGTAAAATTAATTTACTTAGTTTAATTTCTCTTAATGTCCACATTTTCGCATTCTCTAATTCAGATAAAATTTCATTAAATGGCTCTCGAGAAAATTTATAAAAGTTTGCGTTTGTAATCAATACCAGAAGATAGGCATTCATTGCCAAGTGCCTCATTTCCGTATTCTGATGCTTATGGTATCGTTCATAAAGCTCATATAATTCTTCAAACTTCCCATTCTTGTAGAGCACATCAATTTGATTCTCTAAAAGCTTCTCTTCATTTATCGTGTTTTGTTTCCTAAAATACTCAAACTCCTCATAGGAAATCCCTAAATTATTAATCAATTCTTGAAATTTCGTAATTTCAACTGAATACTTCCCAGCCTCAAAATCACTATAAAACGTTTTAGAAACAACCCCTGTGTACACTTCTTTTTGAGTATACCCTTTGTTTTTTCGAATTTTCTTTATTATTTCTCCGTACATTTTTTCTCCATTCCATTAATTCCTGTATACAGGAATTATAGTGGTTTATTCTTCCAATTACCATGATATATTTGAAAAAACAAATTTTGGAGGAATAAACATGAATAAAATATATCTTAAATTGCTTAGCTTCTCACTAGGTTTGACAATAATCATTAGTCTGTTTTCTGCTGCTAGTATGGTTTTGAAAATAGATGATAATGGTATTATTATATTTCAAATAGCAGCATTTTTATCTTTAGCCATTCTACTTTTCTTCTATATGAAGAAAAAGGATTCTACATTGGAACAATTTGGCTTTGAAAAAACCTATATCAGCAAATCTATTTTAAGTTTTATTGCTTTAATCATTCTAATTCAACCTATCATTTTAGGAATAAATTTTTCACTGCCCTTTTCGACACTATTGTTAATTATCATTCAAATGATTTTAGTTGGCTTCGTTGAAGAATCTCTATTTAGAGGTATATTTTTCTACTTCTTAAAAGATAAACAGCCTAAAGTTTATCTTCTATTTTCAAGTATTGTATTTGGTTTGCTTCATGTCGCTAGCGGCTTAAATCCAGAAACAGCTCCATTATTAGTATTTTTACAAATCATTAATGCTTTATTATCGGGTGCGGTATTTGCAATTTTGTATTATTCTTTAAAATCTATTTATCTCGTAATCACCTTTCATACACTATTTAACATTTTTGCTTCTGTAACGTTAGAGGGTTCTTTCCAACTTAATTTAGTTGCTGTTTCAATTTTAACGATTTGTTATATCATATTTTTAATCTACTATACAAAAATAGTTTTTTTCTTAAAGAAGTAAATCCGTATTTCAAAAAATATCTTAATAAAATAGAACCTGTAAATTTTTTGATGAATTTCAACCTAATAAACCCTTCAATGATTTCATTTCAAATGGTGTATTCATCTCTAACTGCAGCCAAATGTATATTCAGCTAATCAAAAAGCACACGACCTTATAAGATTAAAGTGACTAAACTCAACCAAAAAGGAGTGTGCCTTATGTTTAAAAATTATACCATTAATCAAACAACTTTACCATTAGATATAGAACAATATATTC